>DMNL01000146.1 GCA_003452735.1 Spirochaetaceae bacterium | reverse complement strand
CGAGCCCGCCAGATCGATACTGCGCAAGGTTGACACCTGTAAGAACAACCTCGGCCTTGCCGGCTTTTTCTAGACAGATCACACGAGACAATGCCTCATCAATCGGCAAGGATATTGAAGGGCCCCTAGCAAGGCACACACGGCAATAGGCGCAGCGATTGTTGCAGCCATCCTGAATCTTGAGTGCAGGCCGAGAATGCATGAGAAATCTATCTGGATGGAATTCAAATCGACTGAGCGATGACACTGCTTCTTTAGCCGTTTCTGTGGCTGCAGCCAGAACTTCGTCGCGCCATTCGAGTACAGCATGGAGAAGTTCACCATGGCCTTGCCAATTATCCAAAAGCCATTGAGGAAGCGAAAGAAGTGAAGCTTTCATATCTCCCGAGATAACGACGATGCGTTCATCTATCGAAGAGAGCTCATTGGAGTCCATCTGAGCATAGCAACCTGTGGCAATGACTATAGTGTTCCGAAGCTTGGTTATAACGGAGCGAATATCATGCCGCGCCTTTTGTTCGGCCTTGGATGTCACTGTACAAGTATTCACGATATAGAGATCAGCAACATCATGAAATGGGACAATCTCCGCACCCACAGCCAGAAATTTGTCTGCAATGGATTCGGTCTCAAGCTGATTGAGTTTGCAGCCTAATGTTTGAAATGCTACCCGCAAAACTGCCATTCGAGAATTTCTCCGCCATCAATCCTCAATCTTAGCTAGCATACGCGATTTTCCATTGAGGGCTTCCGTTAGGTTGGGACTTAGATTTATAGCTTGCTCGTAGGCTTTGAGCGCCGGAATATATCGCGCTGTTTTTTCCCTGACCCACCCAAGGCGCACCCACCATCGAGCATTGCTTGGATTGTACTGTAGAGCCGTGCTGAATGCTATGTCGGCATGATTGAATTTGTCCATACGCACAAAAAGCTCACCGCATAAATAGAATGTAAGGGCGGCCTTGCTTCCTTCTGGAAATCTTGCCAGATACTCCTGCAGATTAGCTAATGCCGCTTCGTTTTCTCCAAGGTAATATTGGGCTTCGCCTAATGCTTGGGCAAGGCGCGGATCCTTGAATCTAGCATAGCCTTGCTGTGCTATATCCTTGGCTTTTACATATTCCTTTAAGGCATTGAGACTCCATGCAAGGCCTATGTATGCATCGACATCTTGAGGATTCTTCTTAATTGACGCTGGGGCAAGAAGAGCGACATCATTATGCTTTCCTTCTTGGCTCATGCGAAGCAGATCCGAGCCTGTCATGCCAGATGGGACACTTATCGGAGAAGATGACGACTGACCAAATAGCCCAGAAATCTGTATAGAGAAAAGAAACATACCAATAAGGGCTATTCGCCTAATTTTATGAGCTGGGCATTTCATGATTTAATAACCGTCGTCCCTTTAAAAACACAATTTGGCGAAAGATAGATGTCTGGAGCAACCAAGCGTCCTTCTACATGCCCCCAATCGAGCACGGCAATAAGGGAATCAGCACTGATATCGCCATACACTTTCCCACGAATCACAACTGTTGCCGCATGAATTGTCGATCGCACTTCAGCTTGCTCGGTGATATATAGTTCGGCACTGCAGTCTATATTTCCGCTCACTTTGCCCTTTATCATGAGCGATTTCGAGGATTCGATATCTCCCTCGAATTCTATCTCGGAGCCGATTACGGTATCTACTTCTTCCTCGTCGACCACGCTAAGCTTTACTTCTTCAGCCATCTTGCCAATATGATAGAGAATTAGCCTAATCTCAGCAAGAAGCAGAGGGTGCTTATATAGATTGTAATTGTCTATATATTGCAAAAAGTTCGTCTGGTGCAAGAGCTTCCGCCCGGATAGAAGATTCAATTCCAAGCTCCTCGAGGATCCCTTGCAATTGTGTATCGATTTTCGCTTCGTCTAAAAAAGGAGAGCGTTGCTTAATCCAAAAACGCAAGGTGTTTCGAAGTGTTTTTCTACGAGAGGAAAAAGCAGCCCGCACAAAATCGGAAAAATCCTTGCGCTCTAAGGCAGACATCGATTTTTTCTTCGGAATAAGCTGAACGGCAGAGCTTGTAACCCTTGGCCTTGGCCAAAATGCGCTCGAACCAATATCGAATAGGATGCGTACATCGCACACCGAAGTGCAGAGCACACTCAGTGAGGAATAATCCTTTGTCCCCGGACCGGCTACCATTCGGTGGGCGGCCTCTTTTTGAAGAGTAAAAACCATATGCTGCGGCAAAATTTCCATCTCAAGAATATCCGAAATGATAGCGAATGCAGAATTGTATGGTAGATTTCCAAATATGCGCGCAGGTAAGTCCTTTTGCGAACACAATGTTTTTAGCACATCCCCTTTTACGATACAAAAGTTTTCATATTCTGAAAAAAGGCCCTTGAGTACCCTCACAAATCCATAATCGATTTCGAAGGCTGTAAGTCGTACTTTTTCTTCGAGAAGAAGGATAGTCATTGCGCCGATACCAGGGCCAATCTCCCAAACCTGCATGCCCTCTTCTACCTCTAGTGCTTTTACAATGCGGCTGCGCACCGAGCGGTCTATTAGAAAGTTTTGCCCCAAGCGCTTGCTGACGGCAAGCCCATTCTGCTCAAGAAAAGCCTGAATCGAAGCTGGAGAATCGTAATTCAGTTTGTCCTGGCTCATAGACTTATGCCTACTTCAAATATTGGGCGCCTTATCTTATTGTTCTTTTTCTGGAGAATGCCAGCCTAATGAACGTGCTTTCGACATCATTTTGACGGACCCGAGCGTAATGAGCATGCTTTCGGTCTTATTCTGGCGGATCTAACCTAATAAGCATTCTCTTTATGTCAACAAAGGACGCACGTCGATAAAACTCTTCAGTTTTCTGCCTCGATTTCCTCCAGTTCGCCCATGGAATAGCATAAATCAGAGCGATAAGCGAAACAATGAGCAAAGAGGCAAGGATCCTGCCTATTGGCGCAAGACCTGCTTCGAAGATGGGAAAAGCCGCACCTGATGCAAGAATCCAGGCAAGAACAGAATGCAAAACCTCCAATACAGGTGCGGTTATCCGCCCTATAACAGGTAAAGGAATTGCCAAAAGTGCACCAGCCAAAGCGATCCACATAAAAACAAGCATGATCGGTGCGGCAGCCGTCGCCGCAAAGATACCAGCAGGAATAAAGGTTCCAAAGGTCAAAAGCGATACCGGAG
>DMNL01000151.1 GCA_003452735.1 Spirochaetaceae bacterium | reverse complement strand
TAAAAGGATAATCTCGCAGATTGTGAATCCACAGTAAATCAACCAGAGGGTTTTTGCTGTTTTGGAGATGCGCGGGGCAATTCTATCCACTTCTGGGCTGGGAGTTTCCGCTTCCATAATTCGGATTGCGCTAAAGCCCAAGCTAGGTAGAATCGCAACCAAAAGGACAACAATTCCCATACCGCCGAGCCAGTGCGTTGTCGCTCGCCAGAGCAACAATGGTCGAGGTATTGCTTCGATATCTGTCAATATGCTCGCACCTGTCGTGGTAAAGCCAGATACGGTCTCATAGAATGCGTCTATATAGGAAGGGATATATCCGGAGAAGGTAAAAGGAATAGCGCCTAAGGCCGAAGAAAACACCCAGCTAAAGGTTACAAAGAGAAAACTATCTTTGTTTGTAAGAAAAGGCCTTTCATCATGCCTTGTAATTGCATACATCAGCATAAAAAAGGCCAGACTGATTATGGTCGGTATAAATAGCGAGAAACTAACGCGCCAGGACAGGCCTTCGACAATAGAGAAAAGTCCGCAAGCTAAGCTGAAAATAGAGACAATCAAAAGAATGATGGAAAGCATTCGGAGAATCGATTTGAAATGCATATCATGCTCCAAAAACGCTTTCTAGCTTGCCTATGTGCTCTTTTTTAATAATTAGGCCCACGAGATCATTTTCGAACAGCTTGGTAGAGCCCGTAGGGATATATGTCTTTCCTCCGTGGATAACAAAGGCAATAAGAAATCCTTTTGGAAGATTCATATTGCGTATCTCTACTCCAAGTTGCTCGAAAGAACTAGTAATCTGAATCTCGATGAGCTCGTATTCATTATGGGGGAAGCTATAGAGCCTTCGGATTTTGGCTTTTCTTACCTTGTCGAGTATTGCGCCCGACATAACTGTTTTTTCGTTGACGACTATGTTTATATCGAGCAAATAGAGAAGAGGGCTGTAGAGATCATTTGTTACGAGCGCCAGGCTGCGCCTTGCCCCTGCATCTTGGGCTAGAAGAGCACTTAGAATATTAATGCTCTGCTCCGATGTAAGGCATAGAACAATATCGGCACTTCCGATGTTTTCTTCCTTTATTAGATATTCATCGCTCAACTGATGGTTTATGGCTTCTATATCCGGAAAAGTGGCCGAGAGAGTCTTTAAGGTTTCTCGATTGTCATAGATTACCTTGATTTTTGGATTTCCAAGCAAGGAGAGGGCGCCTTTATCGTGTCCTTTATTGCGCTGGGAACCGGCAGAAGCAGAGAGCTGCCTCATTCCGAGCTCTTTCAGTAATAGAGTAGTAACAGTGCCTGCACCAAGGATAACTATAGAGCTGAATTTTCTCAAGGTGTCTTTGCATGGGCCAAAGAGCTTGTCGAGGATAGATGGCTCGCCGAGAATATAGGCCGCATCTTCTTCTTCGAAAACGAAATCGCCGTTTGGAACTGTCAATTCTTCTTCGCGCAGCACGGCTGGCACCATAAAATCTTGCCCAATGCGAGCACGGATGTCGGCCAGCGATTCGTGGACAAATCTTGGCTCTTTCTTGCATAGAATTCGTCGGAGTTGGATTCCCGCTTCCTTTACGTCGATGATTTCGGGCGACATACCGCGGAAAATTATGCGGGCAATGCTTTCGGCGGTTTCGGCCTCGGGGTTGATGATATAATCGACGCCCAGGATTTTCTTTCCAGTATTCTTAAAGGACGCAAAGTATGGATTGCGCGCTCGAGCAATGGTTTGTACGTTTTTGAAGTTTTCGGCGACGAATCCGCAGGAGACTATATTGGTCTCGTCGCTGCCAGTGCAGGCGATAAACCAGTCTGCATCCGCTACGCCTGCGGCCTTAAGCGTTTCGATGTTTTCGCCATCGCCTTCTTCGACGATACAGTCCAGTTCGTTGGCGATGGATCTCGCTGTATTCGAATTTTTTTCTATGATAACGACATCTTTGTTTTCTGCTATGAGCTCGCTGGCTATAAGAGAGCCGAGCAAGCCAGCGCCCAGAATTACTATTTTCATCGATAGAAGTATATGCGAGCGAGCGCTATTCTGACAATGACATGGCTCTGACGATGATGAGCCTCGCAGTGGCGCGCCCCATAGATAGGCGTTCCTATATTGTGTGCCCTCTAAAACGAAAGCACCGACAAATAGGCGCCTCGACGTTGGTATATTGAGCCTCATCTTTATTTTGCCTACTATATTGTGACAGACTGTGACAGGAGCCTCAGTTGAGCAGCCGCATAGGGAAAGAAAAACTGATTCCTCTCTTATATTTTTTGGGCACTATTCTAGCTGGAAGCCTTCTTTTGGTCTTGCCTATATCGAGCAAGGAGGGCAGCCTCTCATATCTGGATGCTCTTTTCGAAGCGACCAGCGCGGTCTGCGTTACCGGCCTAGCCGTAATAGATACGACGAAGCTTTCGCGCTTTGGCCAAACGGTTATCATTCTCTTGATTCAGCTAGGGGGCTTGGGGATTGTTACATTTTCTACCTTGTATATTTTTATGCCCAGGCGAAGGGTGTCGGTAACAACTCATGGTATGATAAGGGATTATACTCTTTCCTCGGTGGAATATCGCACGCGTAGAACGATACGGGAGATCGTTGGATGGACTTTTGGTTTTGAGCTTATAGCTTCGCTTGTAATATGGCCTACGCTGGCTAGGAATGGATACTCTTTTTATGACGCTATTTTTCATTCTATATCGGCGTTCTGCAATGCTGGATTTTCGACTTTACAATCGGGCATGGAGAGTTTTCGCGATAATGTTATCTTGAATGTGGTTACAATGCTTCTCATAGTCTTTGGAGGGATAGGTTTTATAGTCCTTCAGGATATGGCGCGATTTTTTAAGAAAGAGAAACGACATCTTTCCTATCATTCTTTGGTTGTCTTACGAACGACGTCCGCGCTTATAGTGCTGGGGGCGATCGTCTTCTATTTACTGGAGCATAATCACGCATATAAGGAAATGAGCCAGGGTTCGAAGATTATGGCGGCCTTTTTTCAATCCATAACTTCGAGAACATGCGGTTTCGATACCGTGCCGCAGGCGAATCTCTCGGGTTCGAGCCAGCTTGCAACAATAATCCTTATGTTCATAGGTGCTTCGCCTGGCTCGACCGGCGGAGGTATTAAAACTGTAACGCTGTATATATTGATTCTTGTAGCCTTTAGGATGAGAGAAGGGGGAGATACGATTATCGACAGATATAGAACCGTGACTCCCAATACCGTATTCAAGGCAATTACGGCGCTTGTGAGGGGCGCTATTATAGTTTTGTTTGCAACTGCCATTCTTCTTGTCGCCGAAAGAGCGAGTGGTCACACCATAGGGCTCGAGACTGCTGTTTTTGAGTGCGTCTCCGCATTTGGAACCGTTGGTCTATCCATAGGCATAACTCCATACCTTACGGCTGTTTCAAAGCTTGTACTCATTGCGGCGATGTTTATGGGTAGGGCTGGCTTATTTGTGCTCGCAATTCCACCTTCTAAATATTCGCCGGAGCCTTTTGCCAAATATCCTAGGGCAGATGTGCTGTTATGATTTGCTGTTTTTAAGGAAGGTATAATATGAAACACTTTGCATTTATTGGTCTCGGACCATTTGCGATGTCTATGCTGGAGCGGATTTCGGTAATCAGCGACCAGATTATTGCCGCAGACGAGAATCCAGATCGTATCGAGCATGTCAAAGAGATGGTGTCGGTGGCTTTTACCATGAATCTGCTCGACGAAGAGGCATTCGA
>DMNL01000116.1 GCA_003452735.1 Spirochaetaceae bacterium | reverse complement strand
CCGCAATAACTGGAAAAAGTGGCTCTATCTACGATAAATATGCTGGCTTTTGTCTAGAAACAGAGATGTATCCTGATTCACCAAATCAACAGAATTTTCCTTCTTGTTTTCTGTTTCCAGGGAAGCCCTGGGAACATGAGACAGTATATAGATTTGATATACAATATTGATGTAGGAGTTGCACATGTTAGAAGATATTGCAAAACCAATAGAAGATCTAAAAGAAGACATTTTTGAAATCTGGGGGCGTCTTTGACGCGCCTTCTATAGAACAGAAAATCTATGATCTAGAGGCTCAAACTAATATTCCAGATTTTTGGTCAGAACAGACCAAGGCTAAAAAAACCCTCAGCGAGATAAAGACATTGAGAGATCGCTTGGAAACTTGGCAAGAGCTGCATAATGATATTCTTACACTTGAAGAGATGTACGAATTAGCACATCAGGAGGATCAACAGGACATGGAGGCTGATCTTCAAGCTAGTCTTGAAGATATTAAGACACGTTTCGACAGAGCTGTGGTTATTGAACTTCTCTCCGGAGAAGCAGATCGAAATGACGCCTACCTCACTATTCATGCTGGTTCTGGTGGTACAGAAGCATGTGATTGGGCCAGTATGCTTTATCGAATGTATGTACGATGGGCTGAAAGGCATGATTTTAAGGTCGAGACTCTGGACTTCCTCGAAGCAGAGGGCGGCATAAAATCAGTTACAATCCAGATTTCAGGTGAATATGTATATGGTTATCTAAAGGGAGAGACGGGAGTTCATCGTCTGGTAAGGATTTCCCCTTTTGACGCAAACGCAAGACGGCACACATCTTTTGCCTCTGTATCGGTAATGCCTGTACTCGATGAATCGATCGAAATCGATATAAGACCAGAAGATATACGGATAGATACATATCGAGCAGGCGGAGCAGGAGGGCAAAAAGTCAATAAGACAGACTCCGCAGTGAGAATTACACATTTAGCTACAGGTATTGTAGTTACATGTCAGAATGAGCGTAGTCAGTATAAAAACAAGGATGTAGCCATGAGCATCCTTAAGTCAAGGCTGTACGAGTATTACAAAGCAGAGCGAGACAGAGAAACTGCAAAATTCGCTGGCGAAAAAAAGGAGATCGCTTGGGGGTCTCAGATCAGGTCTTATGTTTTTCAGCCCTATACAATGGTAAAGGATCATCGGAACAAGTTTTCGGTTGGAAATGTTCAAAATGTAATGGATGGCGACCTTGATCCATTCTTAGAAGCTTACCTTCATTGGCAATGGAAAGGCGGCACCGCCGTTGAAGAGGAAGATGAAGACATATAAAAATTTATTACTGATATTTCTCTTTCTCCTCATTGATACTTATATATTTGCCCAGGCTAGCCCTTCGCAAAGCATAGGTTCTATTGCGCTTGTTTTTCCTTTACAAATCTCAAATATACAAGATCTGGATCCATTAGGGAAAGAAAGCGTAGATTCGATGATGGTTCTTTCTTTTGTGCACGATAAGCTTTCAATGTCTCAGTATGATACGAACAATACTGTCTCCCCGGAATCAAGGAGCTTATCAAGAGTGATGGAGGAAACCTTGCGATCGCGCACAACTGTTGAAAAAATGACAGCAATTGATATTGAAACTCTAAAGAACTGGAATTGGAGTTTGATTATTCAGGATAAATCCGCTCTATTTCTGGAAAGCTCTCTCCAGAAAGCAGATGCGGTTCTCTTTATGATGTATACGATTGAAGACAGCAATATGCAATTAGGATCTTTTCTTCTAAAGAAAACAGGGGAAAGTTACGCTTTTTTATCAAACAGCTTTTCAGTCTTTAGCTTACTCGATGCTGCTAGAGAAACTGTGGACTCTTTTATAAAAGAAAGCGCACTTATTGCCAAGAAGAGTTCACTCGCTTATTCGGAATTAGCGATCGATAAAATCGATTTGCCTTCTGTTGATCCATGGGAAAATAGAGATAGATATAAGAAAGCCCAAACCGCCTTTGAGACTTCAATAGGAGGAGTTGTAATTAGTCTTTCGGTATCTTTTGTTGCTGTTGGCTTTTGGCAAATATATCGTGAGGCTGCTTATAGAAATAGCGCGTTTAATAATGCAATGACTATCTCAGCTATAGCTGCTGGGACTAGTGCTGCGGTCACCGCTGCATTTTTGACAGTATCGATATGGAATGCAGGTATTATGCTTGGAGCATCTCACTGAATAATATGTACAGCTAGGAGAAAGAATGAATTTTAAGGACAAAATCAAAGCATTATTTCACAGAAGTCAATTGAGCGAGGAAACATTCGAAGAACTGGAGGATTTATTGATTGAGGGTGACATCGGTGCCTCAATCGCTTTTGAGGTTGTAGATACTCTTAAAAATGTGTGCAGAAAAGAAGGCATTTCCACCCCAGAGGAGGCCAGGGGTAAATTGAAAGAAATACTGCGTCCTTTTATTAAAATCGCAGATTTCGACTTTGATGATAAACGTCTCAATATTGTTCTAATACTTGGTGTTAATGGTGTCGGTAAAACAACAAGCTGTGCTAAGTTAGCAAGATGGGCAGAAAACAATGGAATAGAACAGCCTATCATATTTGCTGCCTGCGATACTTTTCGTGCAGCTGCTATTGAGCAGCTTAAGATTCATGGGCAAAGGTTAGGAGCTCGTGTAATAGCTCAACAGCATGGATCAGACCCTGGAGCGGTTTTATGGGATGCAATAGATGCTGCTAGGAAAAATAATGCGCGCCTCGTAATTGCCGATACAGCCGGACGGATGCATACCAGGGCCGATCTTCTTCGTGAACTTGAAAAACTTGATCGTGTAGTGAGCCAGAAGGCAGGAGATGTGAGCTACCAAAGGCTTTTAGTGCTAGATGCTACAACTGGTCAAAACGCTATGCGACAGGCAGAGATATTCAATAGCTCCGTCAAAATAGACGGCGTAATTATGGCAAAATACGATTCAGCTTCAAAGGGAGGCATGATCATAGCCGTAAGCAAACAATTTGGACTGCCAACAGTATTCCTTGGAACAGGCGAAAAGTATGGTGACCTTGAGCCATTTGATATCGATAGATATTTGGACGATTTCGTTGGAGACTGAGGTATATAGGGTCGATGATCAAGACTTCGGATGAAGAAAAACAGCTCTGGAGGCTGTAAGGAATGCGTTTTGAGCCGCTGCTGCGCATTGCAGTCCGTTGGTCGATAACAGGGAAAAAATCCGCCCATAGTTCTGGACTAAAGTTTGCTTCTCTTGGAATTGCGGTAGGAGT
>DMNL01000056.1 GCA_003452735.1 Spirochaetaceae bacterium | reverse complement strand
CCGCGGCGCTTTGCAGACAACCAATGTACATGCTTCTTTTGAAGAGAAAAGCCTAGAGACAAGAGAAAGTTTCCAAAAAGTGCAGCAAAATAAGCGGTAATGGTGTTCATAATCTGCTTGCTCTCTGCCTGATCGAATCAAAAAGCCATGCATATTCGCTTTCGAGTCTGTAAAAAAGTGCCGGTGTACCAAAGGGAGCATGAACGGTAACTTTGCCCGAAGGATAAATCCTGGATGTCCATAGATGTATCCATTGGCCCTCGGGCAAAATCAGCGAGCAGAATTCATCTTTGCTTGCCATATTAGGAGAAAAAACAAGATCAGACCCTGAAAAGAGCATGTTATCGCTTTTAGCATAATCGCAATCATCTGGAAATAAAATCGACGGATGAAAAATGGCGGGTATCCCTTCATTATTCCATCGCTTCTCACAGAATTCCCAATATTGAGAAAGGCCTGCACGAATCTTCGCATATCGATTTTGAGCGCGTTTCCTATTGCTGCCAACCTCGAGGTTCATTGGAATCTCTCTTCTAAACAATAGAGGAAGAACAATATCAGGCTGACATAGCATTAAATCTGCTATTTTCCAATCTTCGTACCCTTGTGCATCTTTTGCTATCGAAAAATTCAATTCTTGAAAGTCGCTGGGTTTTGCTCCAGAGAAAGAGAGCGACCCCAATAACCCAACAGCATCTCTAGGCTTAAAGCGACCAATGCCTTCTTGAGGCTCCAATTCCAATGATGTCTCATTCCAATGGACAGGATGGCTATATAGCATTGTCCAGATATGCCAAAGTTGGCAAGCTTGCATAGGGTTTTTAGCATAGCCGATATACACTGCTGCAGGCAGTTCGAGCGACAATTCTAGTGCTCCATTTATAAACGAAAAGATACGCTTTCCAGACGATTCACATAGTAGAAATCTACCGTCGATTGCAAATGCGGCAGTCTGAAGGCCCTGCTTTAGCTCTATGCTCCCCTTCAGGTCATGAGATGGTCGAGGACCAAGCCCATTCCATTTAGCGCTCGAAATATCTAGAAAGCGAATCTTGACAGCGTCGATCTTTGAATCTAAAGAAGAAAAATCAAGCATAAAAATCGAGCCATGATCGCCATACCGCTGAAATTCTTCTCGCATTGAAAGGCCTTCCGAAAAGGCAAAAAATGCGCTGTCCTTAGATGCCATGGATGGCATGCAGCTCCCTGCGCCTCTCCATGCTGACCATATTTCCCCTGATCGATGAACAAAAATAGCCGGCCGCTTCCTGGTGTGCCATAGAAGCCGCTGGCCCGCAATAGTTATGATAAAACCTTGCTTCCAGTTCTCAAATGAAATCAAAGGTAGTCTCCGATATCTGCTCAATGGCCCTAAAGCCTTCAACCTTGGCTGCAATACCAAAAATATCCAATATTATTACCATATACAATTGGAGCAGGATGAGCAACAACCATTTATCATTTGCATTCATGAAAAACATAGTGTATAATTTAGAAATCTTAGCTTTTATTTCATGCCAAATATTTTTACAGGAGGTGAAGAAGCATGAAAAGATTCTTGGTACTCGGAATTTGTTTGCTCATGGCAACCAGCGCATTCGCTCAGCAGCAATTCATTACAATTGCGACTGGCGGCACTGCGGGTACTTATTTTCCACTCGGTGGTGCGCTTGCTGACATCTGGAATAAGAATATCCCCAAGATGAACGCAACAGCCCAAGCAACAGGCGCTTCTATTGCTAACATAAACCTGCTCAAAGGGGGCAATGTTGACGTTATTTTTACTCAGAATGATGTCGCAAGCTATTCTTACAATGGTACTGAATTGCTGAAAGATCAAGCTTATAAGGACTTACGCGGCATGGCCTGTCTGTATAACGAAACAATTCAGCTCGTTGCTCTAGAATCCAGTGGCATCAAAACCATAACCGACCTGAAGGGGAAGAAAGTATCCGTAGGCGCTGCAGGATCTGGAACAGAAGCCAATGCTCGTCAAATTCTTGAATCTGCTGGCCTAACCTACAATGATATCAAGGTTCAGTATCTGTCTTTTGGCGAATCCGCGAGTAACATGAAGGATGGCAATATCGATGCCGCTTTCAATACAGCCGGAATTCCGACAGCAGCCATTCAGGATCTTGCTGTTTCTAAAAAGATGGTCCTTGTGCCTATAGATGGTCAGGTTGCAACAAAACTCATGGCAAAATATCCCTTCTATGCGTTGCAAATAGTCCCGGCTGGCACCTACCAGGGACAAAATCAGAATGTGACCACAGTTGCAGTCAAATCGATGCTCGCCGTGAGCAGCAAGCTGAGCGGAGACTTGGTATACAAAATGCTCGAAACCATGTACGCGAATACCGACAGACTGATTGCTGCGCATTCCCAGGGAAAGAACATCAAGATCGAATCTGCACTTGAGGGCATGTCGATTCCTCTGCATTCAGGAGCAGAAAAGTATTTCAAGGAAAAGGGTGTTCTGAAATAAGCTAAAAGTTTTGGCTAACGGAAACTGGAATGCCATAGACGGCGCGGAACTTTTTCGTTTCGCGCCGTTTATTCAGGCAAAAACAACATGAAACAAGGGAGGATAACTGGCAAAAAATTGATCTTAGGGTGTTTGATCTTGGTCGTCGCCCTGAGTGTTATCGCAATGCGTCTTAGGATCGTGCCAGTCTTGATCATAAAGAACAGCCAAAACAAGACTGTTGCACGATTACCTCTCTATGATGGACAATTCATCCATCATTATATTCATTCGATTCATAAGACTGCGGTCGATGAATACTTCCAAATAAAAGGAAGAAATCTCGAACTTTTTCAAGTGAAGTACGATACATATGGCGTTGGTATGCCTTCTGACGGTGGGGAGGCTTTCACTATTGAAGATGGTCGTTTTGTCGTCAAGATGCACCGAACATTCTCCAATATCCCCATCCGAGTATCGATTATTCCTCAACATGGAGTCATAGTTGGGAATGAATTATTGTCTTTTACACAATGGATGCTGCCAGAATCAGAAGTTACCCTCTCCGCAGGGAGAATGCTGATATTTTACAATGGGAGGAGTTCTCCAAAATGAGTGATTTACCAATACATGAACAGGAAACTACCGGCGATGCTCAAGAGATTTTGAAGAAATTCGATAAAGAATCCAATTATAGAATCTATTCGGGTTTCTTTGCAAAGTTTATTTCAGCATTGGCGATCGCATTTTCTGTATTTCAGCTCTATACAGCGATTTTTGGAGTTTTAGATGCAATGCTCCAGAGATCGATACATCTTTCATTCGGCCTAGCACTTATATATCTACTTTATCCTGCTAGCAAGAAATGGTCCTTTAATAAGCTACATCCACTAGATGCGTTGCTTGCGGTGGCAGGAGCGCTCGCTCCTATGTACATCATAATAAACTACCAAAAGTTGGTATTGAGAGCAGGAACGGCTACCACGCTGGATATCGTTTTTGGCGTTATAGGAATATTGCTTGTGCTAGAAGCAGCACGCCGTGTTGTTGGTGTGCCTATGGTGGTAATCGCGGTTGTCTTTATCATCTATGCCTTTATTGGCCCATATATACCAGGCAAACTAGCACACCGAGGCGCAAATTTCGAGACTCTGGTGCAACATTTATATTATACGACCGAAGGTATTTTTGGGATTCCAATTGGCGTCTCGAGTACCTTTATATTTCTTTTTATTCTCTTTGGTGCATTTCTTGAAAGAACCGGTCTTGGTCAACTTTTCATCGACCTTGCTAATTCTGTGGCAGGCTGGGCAGCTGGAGGTCCTGCAAAGGTTGCAGTTATTTCGAGTGCTCTATTAGGCACAGTGTCAGGATCATCAGTCGCGAATGTTGTAGGTACAGGCTCCTTTACCATTCCAATGATGAAACGCCTCGGATACAAGCCTGAGTTTGCCGGTGCTGTGGAGGCAACGGCTTCTACAGGTGGCCAGTTGATGCCGCCCATAATGGGGGCTGCCGCATTCTTGATGGCAGAATTCACTGGTATTCCTTATTCCCGAATAATTGGTGCAGCGGTGGTTCCTGCGATACTCTATTATTTCGGAGTATGGGCTGGTGTGCACTTTGAGGCCAAGAAAAATGGGCTCAGAGGATTAAGTCGAGAAGAGCTGCCAAAACTCAAAAATGTGATCACGGAAAGAGGACACCTCATTATCCCTCTCATCGCAATAATTTATTTACTAGTATCGGGATATACACCAATGAGAGCTGCATTATGGGCTATAGTGCTTTCCATAATATCGTCCTGGCTAAAGAAAAGCACACGCATTCCTCCGATAGAAATCGTGCGAGCCTTGGAGGCTGGAGCACGTGCTGCTCTAGGAGTACTCGCAGCTACCGCATGCGCAGGTATCATCATAGGAGTTGTCACCCTAACGGGCCTTGGCCTCAAGCTTGGATCGGTGTTGGTTGATATAGCCGGAGGAAAGCTAATTCCAACACTATTCTTTACGATGCTCACGTCGCTAATACTCGGAATGGGAGTGCCGACTACTGCAAACTATGTCATCACTTCTACAATTACCGCCCCTGCTGTCATTATGCTTCTATCAAGAAAAGCAGGCTTAGATCCTTATGCTGTGGCGCCTGCGAATATTATTCTACCTGCTCACATGTTTGCATTCTATTTTGGCATCATTGCAGATGTAACGCCTCCGGTCGCTCTGGCGGCCTTTGCGGGAGCAGGTATTGCAAAGGCCAATCCAATGAAGACAGGCCTAAATGCATCAAAGCTTGCCATCGCAGCCTTTTTGGTGCCATACATATTCGTTATGAATCCTCAGATGCTTTTGTTCAACATCAACTTTTTATCTTTTGTCTGGATGCTAATAACAAGCCTTATCGGAATCGTAGCTGTCGCTTCTGCGGTCAATGGATGGCTGATGACGAATACTGTATGGTACGAAAGAATACTAGGATTTGTAGGTGGAGTATTGTTGATAGATCCAGGCCTTACAACCGACTTAATAGGAATTGGACTTGTAGCGATATTGTTCATCAGCCAATTTTTGCGCTCTAAAAAATTGAAAGTGAAGCCATCACCTTGATCGGTTCGATGGTATCTCAATATAGCAGCAAAAAAAGTACGTGGCTTTCAACGAAAGAGGCTGCCATCTAAGGTATGGCAACCTTTTTCGTTTTATATATTCCACTATCTAAGTTTCTTAGAGATAGGATTCAGCCGTCTTGAGGATATCGGCAAACACACCGCCTGCCGTCACTTCTGCTCCTGCGCCTGGACCACGTATAACAAGCGGGTTTTGAGAATAGCGCTTTGAAGTGATAACCACCATATTATCTGTGCCTGACAGACTATAAAATGGGCTGTCGGGTCCGAATGAGGAGAGGGAAAGCCGTGCCTCCATTGGTGTGACTATTGCAACATAGCGCAATACTCTCCCGGATCGAGATGCTGAATCGCAGGACTTTCTCATCATTTCATCCATTTCTGGCAAAAGCGCCAAGAATTCCTCAATAGATAAAGCATGGATTATCTGTTTTGGAACAAGAGATTCTATCTGTATCTGCGACTCTTCCAATGAAAAACCGGCTTCGCGCGCCAAAATGATCATTTTTCTGATTATATCTTTAGCGCTCAAATCGTCGCGCGGATCTGGCTCCGTATATCCGCGCAGCTTAGCTTCCGCAAGAAGCTCGGAAAAAGAACTGCCCTTTCCAAGATTGTTGAAAATAAAACTGATGGTTCCAGATAACACTGCCTCTATTCTTAAAATTTCATCACCTGATGCTACTAAGTCTTGAATTGTACCAATGACTGGCAGGCCAGCCCCCACTGTTGTCTCGTAGCGATAGGGTACATCCATATCTCGTGCAATATTCACTAATCTCTGATAATTGCTAAATGAGCCGCTATTTGCTCGTTTGTTTGGTGTCACAATAGAGATCGAAGCTGACAGCAGTGTTTCATAGTGATGTGTTATATCCTCGCTTGCTGTACAGTCGCAGAAACAAGCATTCTGAAGATTGAGGTTTAGTATCTCTCGGATAAAAGCAGAGATATCGGTCTTATTACCTGATTGCAGTGCTTCTCTCCAGTTTTCGAGATCGATTCCCTTGGAATCTATAAGCATATGTCGCGAATTTGCGATACCCGCTATTCGCACGCGAATCGACCGATCACGAAAAAGCCTCTCATGCTGTGCCGCTACCTGCGTAAGCAATGTGCTACCAATCAATCCTGTTCCCACAAGAAACACATTGACGGTTCGCACACCTGCAAGGAAAAAAGCGTCGTGGATGGAACACATCGCCTTATTTCGATCCAGAGCGCTTATTACTATTGATATATTTAGCTCAGAGGATCCCTGGGCTATGGCAACAACATTTATGCCATTTCTCCCCAGAGCTTTGAAGACACGGCCTGATATCCCGACTCTGTGCTTCATCATTTCGCCGACAACCGCAATTATGCTGAGATCTTGCTCGATGGATGGACGCTGAATGGTGCCCGAATCGATCTCATATTTAAATTCTTCTTTAAGAACAAGAGCACCTTTTTCAGCATCCTTAGGAAGCACAGCGCAGCAAATGGAGAGCTCGCTCGATCCCTGCGTTATTAGAATTATATTTATGCCTGCAGAGGCAAGGGCGGCGAACATTCTCGCGGCGATGCCAGCGACGCCTGGCAAACCCGGTCCCTGTAACAAGAGAAGAGATATCGATGGTATTGAAGCAATGCCACGGATAGGCCAGCTACTTGGTACTCCTTGTTTTACAATTCTTGTCCCTGGCTTATCCGGGCTAAAGGTATTCAGTATGCGAACTGGAATACCTCGATCCATTGCAGGCAGAATAGCCGGAGGATGTAAGACTTTCGCGCCAAAGTGAGACATCTCCATAGCTTCTAGATAGGATATCTCCGGTATAACAAATGCATCGGGAACCGCACGAGGATCGGCTGTCATGATACCATCTACATCGGTCCATATCTGAATTTCTTCAGCCCCAAGGCAAGCTGCTAGGATGCTTGCGGTAAGGTCCGATCCTCCTCGACCTAGGGTTGTTGTTACCCCATCCATTGTAGAGGCAATAAACCCTGTTACTACAGCGATATGCGTAAAATCAGCAAAAAATGATTTAACCCTTTGGATCGTCTCCGATTCTAGCCAATGCGCAGCGCCAAACTTATTATCGGTTATAATGAGCTTTCGTGCATCCACAACCTCGGCGTTTAAGCCAGCTTGAAACAAGGTCTGCACAATTATAGTTGCACTCAATCTCTCTCCGTAGGACGCAACCAGATCGAGAGTCCTTAGCGATAAGTCTTGTACCAACGAAATACCGAGCAGCAGAGAAGAAAGCTCGTCTAGAAGAACTTTTATCTCCACTGTGGCGATTTCTCTATACTGGGACTTCAGAAGAGCCGAGATTATCGAATAATGTCGTTCTCTAATGGAAGCAAATGCAGATTGCCAATCTCCACCTTCGCTTGCCAGCTTTGCTGAGGCAAGAAGTGTATCGGTAGTACCAGAGAGAGCCGACACGACTAGAATCTTTTCGCCGGATTTCTGCACAATGCTCACGAGTGACTTCAGAGCCTCAGGGCTGCCTGTAGATGTACCACCAAATTTCAGAATCTTCATGATCCCTCCTATTGGCGGCTACTATATCAGAATAAAACGATAAGCGAAAAGACTATTACAATACGAATTTATATATATTGCCTAAAAACTAGGCGCAATAAATCCTACGCCTAGTTTTCTTTATCCAAAACCAGCAAGGTAAATTTCAGCCAAGCACGGAGAGGAAGACTCCCGCTGCAACTGCCGAGCCAATGACTCCTGCGACATTTGGACCCATCGCGTGCATAAGTAAGAAATTGGTCGGGTCTTCTTTGGATCCCACGACCTGGCTAACTCTTGCTGCCATCGGCACAGCCGAGACACCAGCGGAACCTATGAGAGGATTCACCTTTCCGCCAGTGACCCAGTACATAATTTTGCCAAAGAATACTCCTCCGGCTGTTCCACAGGAAAAGGCAAAAAGCCCAAGGGCAATTATCATCAATGTCTGTGGGTTGAGAAAACGCTCCGCACTAGCGGTCGAACCGACCGACACTCCCAGGAAAATCGTGAGAATATTGATTAGCGCATGTTGAGCGGTATCAGAGAGTCTGTCCGTCACACCCGTCTCTCTAAATAGGTTGCCAATCATAAGTGAGCCCACGAGAGTAACGGCTGCAGGTAGCAATAGCCCTATCAAGATAGTGACAAATATGGGAAATACGACTCGCTCCGCTTTGGAGACTTCGCGAAGTTGGGCCATCTTTACCAGCCTTTCCTTTTTGGTTGTTAGTCCTCTCATAATAGGAGGCTGGATTAGCGGCACAAGTGCCATATACGAGTAGGCAGCAATAGCGACCGGACCCAAGAGCTCGGGTTTTAGACGCGAAGTAACATAGATTGCGGTTGGGCCATCCGCGCCACCGATGATTCCTATGCTAGCGCAGGCTTTGAGGTCAAATCCTAAATAGTAAGCGGCAATAAAGGGAATGAAAATACCCAGCTGAGCCGCAGCGCCGAGAAGAAGGCTCCAGGGATTTGCAATTAGAGGCCCGAAATCCGTCATCGCGCCTATACCAAGAAAAATAAGCGGCGGATATATTCCAAGCCTTACGCCTTCGTACAAATAATAGATAAGACCACCAACAAGACCATCCTTAGGCCCATCGGTAATTCCGCTCATTGGAAGATTGGCTAAAAGCATACCAAACGCGATAGGCACGAGCAGGAGTGGCTCGAATTCTCGCGCAATGCCAAGATATAGAAGAACACAGGACACAATGAGCATTATTAGCTGCCCCCAGGTCATTGCTATAAAACCTGTTGAAGCAATAAAATGAGACAAGAACTCTTCCATCTAGGAATCCCCCTAGTCTATGCTAGATCAACGAGCGGATCGCCTGTGTTCACTGCAGCGCTTGCAGGAACGCGGAGCGCAACGACCGTACCATCCTGCGGAGCAACAATTTCATTCTCCATTTTCATAGCCTCTAAGAGGAGAAGAACATCGCCACGCTTTACTTTTTGGCC
>DMNL01000091.1 GCA_003452735.1 Spirochaetaceae bacterium | reverse complement strand
GAATAGCGCATGTCCGAAGGAAGGCGCGAAAGGACATTCGACCTGAAATCAGCCTCGATCTCTGGCCGAATCAGGAATATAACCTCGTTGAAGCCTGCTCTTCGAGCATCATAAATCGAATACTCGAGCAAGGTCTCTCCATTAGGACCAACCCCAGTAACCTGCTTTACTCCACCAAATCTGGAACCGATACCGGCGGCAAGAACCAATAGTTTCATGGCTAAATGATGCGCATTCTAATGGCTCTGGTCAAGCTAGCACTTTTCATCTTCTGCCGATCAGCCTTTGGTATTTTATATAGTTTTTTATATATATAGAGCTAATACTTCTTAGCTCAATCCCACAAAGGATCCATAATGCCAAATCGCTATTGAAATATCCATAGAATGGTTGTAGGATATAGCGGGTCAAGTTTCGAGACCGTATTCTAATATCTTAAATCTTAGAGGAATAACACAATGACTAATACCAAGAACATGGTAATGATCGACGGAAATGCCGCTGCGGCCCATGTCGCACACGCATGTTCGGATGTCATCGCTATCTACCCGATTACACCTTCTTCGCCTATGGGAGAGTTAGCGGATGAATTCTCTTCAATGGGCAGAAATAATATATGGGGTACTGTTCCACAGGTAGTCGAAATGCAGTCGGAGGCCGGTGCGGCTGGCACTGTGCATGGTGCACTTACAACAGGTGCGCTATCCACGACGTTTACTGCTTCTCAAGGTCTTTTGCTAATGATTCCGAATATGTTCAAAATCGCAGGCGAAGCAATACCTACTGTATTTCACATTGCCGCACGTGCGATTGCCGCACATGCACTCTCGATCTTTGGAGATCATCAAGATGTGATGGCTACCCGTCAAACCGGCTGGGCTCTTCTTGCTTCCAACAATGTCCAGGAGGTTATGGATCTCGCTCTCATTGCTCATGCTGCTACACTCAAGGCGCGCGTTCCGTTTCTGCATTTCTTCGATGGTTTCCGCACTTCTCATGAGGTTTCCAAAATCGAGGAACTCTCATACGACACAATACGAGCAATGATTCCCGAAGAAAAGGTGCGTGAGCATCGTGCCCGTGGACTAAGCCCCGAGCATCCTGTTATTCGCGGGACAAGCCAAAATCCCGATGTCTACTTTCAAGGACGAGAGACAATAAACAAGCTATATGAGGCGACTCCTGCTATTGTCGAAGAGACGATGAAACAGTTTGCCGAACTGACTGGCCGCGCATATAAGCTCTTCGACTATGTAGGCGCTAAAGACGCAGAGCGCGTAATAATCCTTATGGGCTCGGGCGCCGACACTGCCGAAGAGACCGCCGAACACCTTGTAAAACAAGGTGAAAAAGTCGGTGTGATCAAGGTTCACCTCTACAGGCCCTTCTCTGTCGAGCATTTCATCAAGACCATCCCAGCAACGGTCAAGTCAATCGCGGTTCTCGATCGCACAAAAGAATCGGGCTCTATTGGCGAGCCCCTCTATGAAGATGTACGAACTTCAATTGGGGAAGCAATGGGCAATCATTCTGCACCTTTCAACAACTGGCCTACAGTGGTGGGCGGGCGATATGGGCTCGGATCCTATGAATTTACACCGGCCATGGTCAAGGCAGTATTCGACAATCTGAAGCTTGAGCATCCAAAGAATCACTTCACGATCGGCATAAACGATGATGTGAGCTTTACGAGCTTGCCCTATGACGAGGAATTCCACTTGCCAGGCGATGGTATTGTTCAGTGTCTGTTCTATGGGCTTGGATCGGATGGAACTGTAGGTGCAAACAAGAACTCCATCAAGATAATCGGCGATGAAACCGACAACTGCGCTCAAGGTTATTTTGTCTACGATTCCAGGAAAGCTGGCACCTATACAATAAGCCACCTTCGCTTTGGTCCCAAGCAGATAAATAAGCCATATCTGATAACAAAAGCTGATTTTCTCGCATGCCACAAGTTCAGCTTTATTGAA
Source organism: Spirochaetaceae bacterium (assembly GCA_003452735.1). Lineage (GTDB taxonomy): Bacteria > Spirochaetota > Spirochaetia > Treponematales > Rectinemataceae > Rectinema. Next base: position 929 of record DMNL01000091.1, on the reverse strand, counting down.
AGGATAGACATGCTCGCCAATATCAAAGTTGGCGGGACCTTCCTTCTAAATAGCCCTTATCCCGCCGATGAAGTATGGGACAATTTGCCAATAGAAGTACAAAAGGAGATCATCGATAAGAAGCTAAGCTTCTATGTCATCGACGCTATGGCCATAGCCGATAAAGCTGGAATGGGCACGCGCATCAACACTATCATGCAGACTGCATTTTTCAAGATCTCCGGCGTATTGCCAGAAGAACAAGCAGTCGAGCTCATTAAAAAGTACACGAAAAAGACCTATATGCGAAAAGGTGCCGATGTCGTCCAGAAAAACCTCGATGCAATAGATCTAGCACTGAATGCTACACGTAAAGTCAAGATTGGCCAAGCAAATAGCACGAAGCACATGCTCCCACCAGTGCCAGATACGGCTCCCAAGTTCGTACGCGAAACGTTAGGCGAGATAATTGCACAACGCGGTGAGAAAATGCCCGTTTCAAAGCTGCCACTCGATGGAACCTTCCCTACCGGCACAACGCAATACGAAAAGCGCAATATCGCCGAAAAGATCCCTGTATGGGATCCATCCCTATGCACCCAATGCGGTAACTGCAGCCTAGTCTGCCCTCATGGCGTAATCCGCATGAAAGCTTATGATCCTGAAATCCTTAAAAATGCGCCTTCTACCTTCAAGAGCGTCGACGGAAAAGGCAAGGATGTTGCGGGTCTCAAAGTCACCGTGCAAGTTGCGCCCGAGGATTGTACGGGTTGCGGAGCGTGCATCAATATCTGCCCAGCTATCGATAGAGCCAACCCCGGTAGAAAAGCAATCAACTTTGGATCGCAGATCGAGCTCCGCGATACTGAAAAGCAAAACTGGGACTTCTTCCTCTCCATTCCTGAGACCGATAGCAAATTCCTCAACCTCTCGATTCCAAAAGGCATAGC
>DMNL01000152.1:4129-4323 GCA_003452735.1 Spirochaetaceae bacterium | reverse complement strand
GAAGGTCAAAAAGTCTATACAGAGCGAAAGACATATTTCTACCCGGTAATTTCAGGCGTTCCGCTAGGCAAGGGAATGCCCGCTTTTGAGTCTCTTAAGACCATCGATGTCGATGTTCTCTGGGCTGGCGAGCAGAAGAAGAGGCTTGTAGAGCGCTGGGTCAACGAAGTGCTAAGCGCAAAGTGAGCAATTGA
>DMNL01000152.1:0-3938 GCA_003452735.1 Spirochaetaceae bacterium | reverse complement strand
TTGCTGGTCACCGCATCGCTTGCGATATTTATACTTTATCCTTTGGTCGAAGTAGCCACTACGAGCCTCGATGTTGGCGGTGGCAGACTTGGATTTGGAGTATATGCTGAAGTTGTAAAATCAGCCTATATTCGCAAGGCTTTATACAACAGCCTTTTGATGAGTACTTTAACGGCGATCGTTGGGACTATTATTGGCTTTATTTTTGCCTTCGCGGTTGTGCGTGCTAAAGTTCCATTGGCAAGATTTTTTAATACTATGGCAGTGATTCCCATTGTATCTCCACCATTTATTGGCGCTTTAGCGATCATAATGCTTTTTGGCAATAATGGGCTAATCAGCTGGAACCTTCTAAAGATTCAAAATTTTCCCATTTACGGATTCAATGGACTTTTTATTGCTCAGGTAGTCACCTTTTTCCCCGTATCTTATTTGACTTTGAAAGGTGTACTCGAATCGATGAACCCGATCCTAGAGGATGCAGCGCTGGATCTTGGAGGAACAAGGTGGAAAGTCTTCAAAAAAGTTACTTTACCGCTAGCTATTCCGGGTATCGCAAGTTCTGTGCTTCTTCTTTTCGTCGAGACCCTTGCGGATTTCGGTAACCCTCTTATTCTTGCGGGGAGCAGATTTCCTATGCTATCGGTCCAAGCATATCTGCAGATCGTAGGTATGTATGATCTTCCTAAAGGTGCCGCCATCTCGATTTTGCTTCTAGTGCCATCGCTAATTGCTTTCTATCTTCAGCGATGGTTAGTGGGAAAGCGCAAATATACAACGGTGACGGGAAAACCGCAGCAATCCACGACACAGATTGTAAGCCCAGGAGCCAGAGCGGCCTTGTTTGTGGCTTGCCTAATAATCGCTCTATTAGTTGCGATGATCTATTTTTCTATTGTTGTCGGAGCTTTTGCCAAGGTGTGGGGTTACGATCATAGACCTACTCTAGATCACTTTAAATTCGTATTCGGCGTTGGGTTCAAAGCAGTGCGCGATACACTCATAATTGCTGGCACCGCTACGCCTTTTGCGGGGCTTCTGGGCATGGTGATAGCGTATCTTGTCATGCGAGTCAAATTTCCTGGCCGGAGTTTCGTAGAATCGGTGAGCATGCTGAGCTTTGCAGTGCCCGGTACGGTTATTGGCATAGGATATATCCTTGCCTTCAACCATCCTCCTTTGGTATTGACGGGGACATTGACCATTCTCCTTCTAAATTTTGTATTTAGATATATTCCAGTTGGAATAGAATCGGGCAAAGCGATCCTCTCGTCTATAGATCCTTCGATCGAAGAAGCAGCCATCAACTTGGGAGCGGATTCGCGCAAGACCTTCACTAAGGTCACTCTTCCAATGATTTTGCCTGCTTTTTTTTCAGGTCTTGTTTTTGCCTTTGTCCGCGGAATGACAGCCGTTAGCGCTGCGATTTTCCTTGTTTCCTCGAGATGGAACCTGATGACGGTTCATATCATGGCGCAGGTGGAATCCGGAAATCTAGGAGCAGCAGCGGCATATAGTCTTTTGCTTGTATTGATTGTCATAGCAGCGATATCGCTTATAAGAGTGACCTTGAAGACACAATATGCAAAGTTCGGTGGCTCAATGCTTCACTTCTAGGAGAATACATGAGTGTCAGGCTAATCAACATTTCCAAGGAATTTCCCGATCCCGAGCGTGAAGGAGGCAGAGTGCTCGCCGTGAGGGATTTCAATCTCGAAGTTGCCGAAGGTGAATTTGTAACCTTGCTTGGACCTTCTGGCTGTGGCAAAACGACGACCTTGCGCATAATCGCTGGCTTCGAGACGCCTACTACAGGCGAGGTATGGATAAACGGCAAGAATGTCAATAATGATCCACCTAATAAGCGCGATACATCGATGGTATTTCAGAGCTATGCTATTTTCCCCCACATGTCAGTGGAACAGAATGTGGGTTTTGGTCTGGAACTTAAAGGTCGCCCTAAAATCGAAATCTCGCGCGAAGTACGCCAGATCATGGAAGTAATGGGAATTGCGGATCTCGCTCATCGACGACCAGATCAGTTATCTGGAGGACAACAGCAGCGAGTGGCTCTTGCTAGATCGATAATCAATAAACCAAGCGTGCTCTTATTCGATGAGCCGCTATCCAATCTCGATGCGAAACTTCGCGAACAGATGCGAGTAGAGATTCGTAGAATTCAGCAGACTTTCAAGATTACTAGTGTATATGTGACTCATGATCAGGTCGAAGCAATGACGGTGTCTGATCGGATCGTCGTAATGGACAAGGGATACATGATGCAGATTGGTACTCCCTTTGAGATATACTCTAGACCTTCTAATAGGTTCGTAGCGGATTTCATTGGAAAAGTGAATTTGCTTCCTGTAAGATTCGAGCGAGAGGATTCTGGAAGGTATTTTGCAAAGGATGAGAGAGGGTTGCATTTTGAGGCAATGTCGGCGGTTCCGGGCTTAAAGTCTGGTCAAGAAGCACTTTTTATGTTAAGGCCTGAATCTCTCTCTGTCGAAAGTGAAGAAAGCACATCTTCATCCGAGTTGGAACGCATGATTCTAGCGCGCGGTATTGTCGACAAGGCTGTATATCTGGGATCGACAGTAGAATATGAGATAGATGTTTCACTAGATCGACCTATGCTTGCTGTTTCGCATGACCCTGTAAATGTAGGATTCTGGAAACCAGGAGACTCAGTGATACTGAGGTACAGTCCTCGCGCAGCCCATCTGTTGCCTCTTGTGAGTCTTTGAAAAAGTGTCAGGAATTTTGCTATAAATATGCTAAATATGATGTATAGAAGCCATATATTCTTATCTCACATGAAATTATGAAAATAATCTCTATGGCCGCATAGCTTGACATATTCTGTAAAAATAGATAAATTATCGCAATAGAAAGCAGACGCAGCGCTCCGATGGAGTGCAAGCGCTGTAATTTGAATTTTATTGGAGGATTGTATGAAGCTGGTAAAGGTAGTCGGTGTCGTACTTGTTGCTCTTTTGTTGTTCTCATGCGCGCCGAAGCTTGCTCAGAAGGATCTAGATGCAGCCAATGCATTATTCGCTGAAGCTCAAGAAGCTAAGGCCGATGTCTATGCTCCAGATGAATTCTTAGCAGCTCAGGATGCCAAGGCCGCACTCGAGGCGGAGCTCGCAGCCCAGGATGCCAAGACCTCTGGAAAGTCCTACAAGCAGGCGAATGACCTTATAAAAGCTTTTGCGGATGCAAGCAAGAAGGCTAAAGAAGCTGCGGCTACAAACATGGAACAGGTAAAAAATGAAGTTGCGCAGCTAATTGCAGATGTTGATGCTCAATACACCACTGTTCAGGCTCTTGCTCAAGCTGCATCAAAGGATACAAAAAAGGCAGCAAAGGCAAAGCTCAATGTAAAAGATATCAATGCAAAAGTCGCTGCGCTTGATGAAGAGATTACTAATGCAAAGGCAGCAAATGATGCCGAAGATTACGCAGCTGCTCGTGACCAGCTCAATGCAGTCAAGGTCGCTCTAGATGAACTCCAGTCAACTCTCGAGGCTGCTGGATTTGAAGCTCAATAAACATAGAGTTTCTCAAGTGCTATCATGAGCTAGAGAATAGAGGAGCTTGCAAAGCTCAGGTATTCAGGTGATAGCTCCTGCATTTCAATAAAAGACCGCTCCTACAGGGCGGTCTTTTAGTTTAATAATGCTGGAGATCGAAATGCGTTGGAATTCACTAGGCTTTCTTATATATTAAAAGCATGCCTAGATTTGCTGGATCATATAGAATTCTAGCAGAGAGCCCACTTGATGTAATTTCTTTCGAAGAATGCCTCGTAAGATATTGGCGAGGAAATAATGCGATTCTTCTTTTCTATGTTAACCCCCCAAGCGTGATAATAGGAAGGAATCAAAATTATTGGCGGGAAGTGGCACCTAATTGTATGGTTCCAGTATTTAGGC
>DMNL01000004.1:7211-12249 GCA_003452735.1 Spirochaetaceae bacterium | reverse complement strand
CAAGAAACCTTACAAGCTTCGGTGCCAATTGAGAATCGCACCATTATCCTCGAAAGCTTATCAGATAAAAACCAAGTTTCGTCTCAAAATGCTTCACAACAACATGCAAAGATATCGCCTCTTCCGGGTGAGATCTTTCTCAAGACAATAGACATAGATATCGACGATGATGAAGATTTCGAGCAAGTTATTCTATGCAAGAAAACTGCCGGAAGCACGGTCTTGTGGATGATAATTGCCGACTTTTCATCAAATCTTGGTGTCTATCTCAGACATTTTGAAGCCCAAATACTGGCTTCAAAGCTAGAGAGCATAACCATACAGCCACTTGATGTTACAGGGGATGGGCTTTCCGATCTTCTTATTCAGGGTCTGGATAGTTTTAACAATCAAACTCTGACAATATTTCGTCGACAGCTAAATCGAGGGTATAGTCTAATATTTTCAGAGGCAGGCTTGTCTATAAATCTTCAGGACTCTGATAATCTTGCTATCCCATCTATTGTTGTAGAATCATTGCCAAATAAAGAGGGTTTCGTTTCTTATAAGACCTATAGATGGAATAGAAACCGCCTCATTTTAGAAAAAATATCGGAATCTCCTTTAAAAGAGAGCAATACCATCTTAGAAGGTCCTCCTGGAAGCGACGCTCAGTCATATCTCTTATGGCTCAAGCGACTTTGGACAAAGAATTCAGATACCTCTAACAAATGTTCGCTATATCTAGATACGAATAGTAATGCACTGATATTAGAGGGCCAAGAGATTCAGCAACGATGGATAATCAAAAGTGCTGAACGCAATGGCAATCGACTATATCTTACCTGTAGGCTCTCAGAGCTAAGCGATCTCGATCGAATCTTTATAATTGATGCCAAAGGACAAAACGAGATATTGATCAGCATAATCGATCAACAAGTATCTCATTTCCGCCGCGATGAGGGTTGGTCTGGGAGATACAAATCGTTTGATTATGCAAAGGACTCTCCAGAATATAGCAAGATATTGTCGAGTCTTGATCATTCGATATTTCTAGGCCGTTATCTTGGTGATAACCATTCTGTGCTGGTGCTTGATCAGTCCAAGAGCATCCTTGTAATAAATGGGAAATACAGAGAGGGAGCCGCAAGAGTCTATGATTATGATGGATATCGATTGCTTGATTTCTTGCAGATTCAATCGAATGGACTTGTCGGAGAAAGGCTACTCTTCATTATCTCTATCGATCAATCTGAGAATGGCTCAATAAATCGTCTCATCCTTCGACCAGCCGAGATCGGACCAGAGGGTGCTAGAATAGAATATCGAACACCATATATCTTCATCAAAACAAGTTAGGGGCCTATAGGATAAGATTCATATCCAAGGTCTTTGAGCTTGGACTGTGTTTTTTTCCAGTCTTCTTCAACTGCCACATGGACAGCCCATCTTAGCTCGCCAGCTTGGTTTTTAGTTTCTATGATCCTTGTCCTGAACTTCTGATTAGTCAGGTTTTTAGATAGCCGCTCAGCATTGTCTTTCGAAGAAAAATAGCCCACCTGCAACCATTGGATTCCGCTTGTAGAGCCATATTCTTCTACCGCTGAAGAACTGCTCGATGATCCCACATAATCAACCAGAGGTGCTTGACCCTTAATCCACGAAAACCCTAAAAAAAGTATAAGCGATGAAGAAGGGAAAGCTTTTCCTAGAATCAAATCCGATTCTATTGAGTTAGGAAAATCCTTTGCCAAGCTGGATGGACTAGCCCCAAACTGACCAAAATCCGCAAAATATTGCAGCAGTAAAAGCTCTTTTCGCAATTGGGGCTTTGTAACGATATTTAATGCATCTCTCGCTTTTGAAGAAGCTGAAGCATAATCTTGATCATAAAGAGAAAGCCATATTTCAAAAATAGTCCGAGATTCCGCCAAGACAGCCTCGTTTTTTAAAAGCAGTAATGCGCTTTTCTGATCGCCGACTGCTATTGAAAGCCTTAGCGCCTCAACAATGTATTTCTCGTCGATAGATGCGGCCTTTATATACCACGAAGCAGCTTCTTTTGTTTGCCCAAGAAGCAAATATAGTCCTCCAAGAATGCCCCTGAGCTCGGCTTTCAAGTTCTGGCCAGCCTTTGCCTCATACTCTTGACAAAGGGCTATTCCATCTCTAACAGGTAGCTGCGAAACTGCCGAAAGCAAGACATCTCGCAAGGCATCTTGGCTTGTAGTCTTTGACGCAGCTTGTCGTGCTTGAGTCAAGCTTTTGTATGTCTCTGCCTCCGAGGATGAGCTAATAATAAAAATAAATAATGATAGGAAAAATGCAAATGAGACTGTGAAATTGAGAAACCAGCGATCGCCGTATATCTGTATTCTGTTTCTCTTCACAATTCTTATCTTCACACTTCCTCGCCTCTTAATGTATTGCCAGCAACCGATATAAACCTTACTTGGGCAAATTGCCCGATTCTTGTTGGAGAGCCAGGAAAGACCACCATCTCATCGCGTGATGTCCTTGCCAATAGCTCTTTTAATGATTGCTTTGATCGGTTTTCAATGAGCACTTCATCGACTTGGCCAATCCGCTCTCTCATAAGAGAAGCGGTTATCTCTTTTTGAAGAGCAATTACCTGAGCAAGCCTTGCTTTTTTTACTTTTTCAGGTACTTTATTTGGTAGTCCAGCAGCAAATGTGCCTTCGCGTTCGTTGAAGTGATACATAAAAGCATAAGAGAAATGAACACTTTGCATGAGGCTTAAGGTCTGTTCAAGATCTTCTTCGGTCTCACCAGGGAAGCCAACCATTATGTCGGTAGAAAATGTAAGGTCTGGAATTGCCTTCTTTGCAATATCGATTACCGAAAGATAGTATTCTCGAGTATATTTGCGATTCATCGCGGAGAGTATGGTATTAGAGCCTGATTGCAGAGGCAAATGGAGGTGATGACAAAAAAAAGGATCCTCTGCCATAACTGCTATAAGCTCTTTAGAAAAATCTTTTGGATGGCTTGTAAGAAAACGAATCCAGCCAATTCCACGCTCAGATTGCTTAAATGGCACATCGTAACGTCCCATCGTATCTTTGCTTTCTTGCTTTTTTCGCAAGTGCATCCCAATCATCTTTAGGAGTCCGGGAAAATCTAAAAATGTCCCATCTTTTTCCCAACTATAGGAATTTACATTCTGTCCAAGAAGAGTTATCTCACGAACACCAAGATCTTCGAGCTTGTCTATTTCTCGAAGAATATCCATAGGGTTTCGCGAAATCTCGCGCCCCCGTACATAAGGCACTATACAGTAGGTGCAAAAATTGTTGCAGCCATGCATTATGGGAATAAAAGATCGAAATGCCCCACCCTCATGATGGAACTCACCGAAAACGTAACTCGGGCTCTCCTCGAGGACTTCGATCTTATGGCCATTTGCAATGGTGTCGAGCATAAGAGAAAATGATTGCTTTTGGAATGTTCCAAGAACATAGTCGACGCCGGGAGCTTTTTCTCGAATGTCATTTTTATACTGCTCTGCCATACAACCAACAACGGCCAGAACGAAATTATGTTCTTTCTTGCGTGCGGTTAATTGATGAATACGATTCCATACGCGGTTTTCTGCAGTTGCTCTTACGGTGCACGTATTCAATAAGATTAGCTGAGCTTCTTGCTCTCTAGATTGCTCCCATCCATGTTCTTTAAGAGTCATCTCCATAGCTGCCGATTCAGCCTTATTCATTTCGCAGCCATAGGTCTCGATATGATAATTCTTCATTTCTTCTTTTTGAGGCCCCTAATAAATCCAACAAGATTGAAAAGACCATATCCAAGAAGTCCTACGCCACCTAAGGAAAGCAGCGAATGTGATAAACCAGGCAAAAACAGAGTAGCAAGTCCTGCAATGCCTGCTGCACCTAGCACCGTGCCGGAAATCTTGTCGGTCTTGGTCTTTCCTAAGAGACCTATAGCACCTAGCCCTATGAGCCCCGCGGATATTACAGTCCCAACTATTGGGATGCCAAGCAAAGCCTCGACACCTAAAAAGCCAAGGCCTGCAACCGAAGACATTACACCCTTTGTCCCTTTATCGTTCAAAGTCTTGGGATCGACCGGATAATTGCTTTCCATATCTTTTCCTCTCTTGATCCAATATGCATCTTACTCCAAAATCCTTAACATTGATCGACATTCCTCACATCAAGGGCAAGAAGATTCAAGTTGATCTAGCCTTCCATGTTCGCCACTTACTGGTTCAATCTTCGAACGATCACTTTTTTCAACATATGCATAAGCAGAATGGTTATGGATACTCTCAAAATTCTCCGCTTCAACCGAAAACCATGGAAAGCGATGAAGAGCATCAACCTTTAAATATACTTCTCTCACGACATCTTCTACAAAGCGAGGCTGCATATAGGCCTTCTCAGTTATAAACTTTTCATCTTCGCGTTTCAGGAGAGTAAATAATTCGCTCGAGCCAGATTCCTCAACTATTCGGATTAAGTCTTCAAACCAAAAAAAGGGGCCAAGAGATACTTGAAGTGTCACAAGGCCTCGCTGGTTATGTGCTCCTCCATCTGAAATCGCTTTGGAACATGGACAGACTGTTTGCACGGGCACTATTACACCAGCAATAAAACGATGCCCTTTTTCAGAGCAGCTTGCTTCGTAAAAGCATTCATAGTTCATTATAGATGTTTGTTCCGAAACAGGTGCCGTCTTTTTGATAAAGTATGGAAAATGAATATCTGTGTAGGTTGTCTGCGCATTCAGCTCTATTCTTAACTTTTTTAGCATTTTAATCACATTGGGCATCGAGAGGTCGCTGCGATATTCCTCAAAGATCTCTATGAATCTGCTCATGTGAGTACCTTTGAAATCATGCGGAAGGTCTGCAAATAAATTGACCGTAGCTGTTGTGTGCTGGTATTTTTCAGCTTTGTCGAGCAAGGTTATGGGGTATCTGAGGCCTTTGACTCCGACTTTCTGGATCGCAACATTGCGATCATCCTTAAACGATTGAACATCTACCATAATCTAAACCTATATTTCGCATCAAGGCGCT
>DMNL01000004.1:0-7103 GCA_003452735.1 Spirochaetaceae bacterium | reverse complement strand
ATCAAGGCGCTTAATAATATCTAAAACCTATCTTTTCTCTGCCTAATGTAGACTTGGATTTTCACAGCGCAATATTTGAAATCCTCGCAGCAGCATCGATGGTGTTTGAGAGCAACATAGTGATGGTCATTGGCCCTACCCCTCCTGGTACAGGTGTTATCCAGCCTGCAATCTGCGAAGCTCCTTCGAAATCAACATCACCGCAAAGCCGATAACCCTTCTTTTTAGTAGAATCTGGCACACGATTGACTCCTACATCTATAATACAAGCACCTGGCTTGATCATATCCACAGACACCAAACCTGGTGCTCCCGCGCATGCCACTACAATATCCGCTTCCCGAACATGAGAACCAAGATCCCTCGTCCCAGTGTGGCAGACAGTTACAGTTGCATTGACCGATTTCCGGAGAAAAAGGTTTGCAAGCGGTTTGCCTACAATGTTCGAGCGCCCGACAACCACTGCCCTTGCTCCATTGGTCGGTACACCGCTCCTCTTAAGGAGTTCAATTATTCCAAACGGCGTACAGGGTATGAAACAAGGTTGTTCAAGGAGCATGCGACCGAGATTGACTGGAGTAAAACCATCTACGTCCTTGTTGGGATCGATAGCCTCGATAACGCGGTGCTCATCGATATGTCTAGGAAGAGGAAGCTGAACGAGGATGCCATGAACATTTGGATCTCTATTGCATTCTGCAATTCTTTCAAGAAGGGTTTCCTCTGATGTATTCTCGGCCATCCTTGTCTCGAAACTCTTCATACCGATTTCAGCGCAGGCTTTTTCTTTTGCGGTCACATAAGAAATCGAAGCAGGGTTATCCCCCACAAGAATCACAGCAAGACCTGGTATTACTCCTTTTTGCTTGAGTAAGATGACTTTCTGGACAAGCTCATCCCTAATCTCCTCAGCAATTCTCTTTCCATCGATAAGTACTGCAGACATAACTCCTCCAACCTTCAAGATACTATATTTCTAGGATTTCGTCATGAATTTTCTAGTACTTCAAAGAAATCCCTGTATTCCACGCACCAGCAACATGCGCTGATGGCAGGAATAATCAAACTAAAGGCAAAATGCACCCCATTATCTATGTCAAAAAAATATCCTGGTTGTGCAAAAATCCCTTTTTCTTCGAGAAATCGCTGAGCTATTTTATCTTCTTCAAAATAACTCGGGCTTTCAATTAGAGCAGTCCATCCGCCTTGACAGCAAAGCACTCTATGCGGACTAGCTTTACCTGTCAAGATTTCCAGATAGACTGCATAATTCTGGCGAATTCTTCCTAGCGACTTACATAAAAATGCCGTTTCATGTTCAAAGAGAAAAGGCAGGGCGTTCATTATAGGGCTGTTCACAGAAAGAAAAGTATCTGCAATGAGGTCAAGTCGCTTTTTTGCTCTAGATACCTTCTGGCTTGGCCCAGAGATAGTTATCCATGCAAGCTTCAGCTGAGGCAATCCCATTCGTTTGGAGAGTCCGTCTAATGCAAAAGTAAGCACTCTGTCTTCCCCTACAAATGTCTTTCGTTCGACATTCTCATCTATAGGAAAATCGAAAAAAACTTCATCCGCTATCAATGCGAGATCATATTTTTCGCATAGATCCAGAATTGCGGTTCTTTCTCCTTTTCGGATATATGAACCAGTTGGATTGCTGGGATTGATTACCACAATGGCCTTGATACGCCTTCCATGATCTTCGGAAAGAATAAATGAAAGCTCGTCTAGGTTCAAATACCAGCCAGAAGGATGAACATACTCAAGTTTATAAGTCAGGACTTGCACCGATTCTAGTTCCGCCAAGTGTTGGAAAAGAGGATAACCAGGTTTTGGTACAAGTACCGCATCTCCAGTGTCGCATAGCAATTTGAAAAGCCATGAATATCCCTCCGAAGTTGATGCACAGAGAAAATAGTTATCGGGAGGCATATTTCGCTTATATGAAGCGAAATGATCCGAGATGGCCTCCCGAGCACGATAAAGCCCTCTAGGCTCCGGGTAATAGAAAATATTATCTTTAGTTGCCAGAGAGATAAGATCAGAGCTATCCCAATCAAGCCCTACATTTGTGGGATTTGTATTCGATAGATCTTTGACTGGAAGCCCAGAGCTGGACCTCGATGCACGAATCTCAGAAAGCTCATTTGGTTCTGCTTCTCCAGCATCGGACCGTCTGGAAAAAATGTTACTCATCGAAATAAACCTATCGAAGCCCAAGAATACCTAATATACTCTTCTCAAGCTCCATCCGAAGTTGAGCCGCCTCAGTTTCTAAATAATCGCATTCTTTCCTTGCCTCACAAGTGAATTGTTCATCAGACAGCGTTTTTATGTTTATTCTAACATTCAAGACTGCTCCAGAAAGCCCTGCCCATGCCATGAGACATCCTGTAGCTGCATCTGTTGCCGAATTCGAGTTGCCAGTTCGAGCTGCTTCGAGGCATAAGCGCATTGCCTCGAGACAAAACCGAGAAGTTTTAAGAGGCACGCTAGCTGCTTCTTTGTTAGCTGTCTCGATTGCCACATCACGCGCTCTCTTCTCGGCTTCAGTCGATTTTGGAAGCCTCATAGCATCCATAACCGCATTAAAAGCCGCAGTATCTTCATCTACAAGTTCAAGCAAAGCCTTCTTGAGTTTCTGAGCCTTGAGACCTAATGCTGACAATTCTTCATAAAAGCCTTCGTATCCTTTCTTGCCTACGGTAAGATTTGCATCCATGGCAGCCAGAGCAGATCCAAGAGCTCCTGCCAGAGCAGCCACAGACCCTCCCCCAGGTGCTGGCGAGTCTGAAGAGACAATATCTACAAAGGAGCCGACCTTTTTTGAAACAAGAATGTCTTCTTTCCTTATTGCCCACTCTATTATCTTTTTTTCCGGTTCAAAAGGTTGTACGGATCGCAAACCTAGTGTCTGTATGGCTAGCTCTACAAGTTCGTGGTCCGAAAGTGCGGGGCTTTTGCCTGCTTTCTGGCGATAGTATTGCCCGCAAACACAGATAGCTTCGAGAGGAATAAGTCCAATAAGCTCAGAACCAGTTACATATACACCTCTGGCTTCAGCTTCTTCTTTAACCGCATCGAATACAATGTGCAATGGGGTTTTATGAAAATCGAGAATATTGATAGAGACCTGAGCACATTGGTAGGATTCGATATACCATCCGATAGCACGGACAGCTTGCAATCTGCCTGGAATCTTGACAATATTTCCATTACTATCCTTTATTGTACGGCCTGTTTCTCGAATACTTAATGCTATATCATGAGCTATTCTCTTATCTTTGGTATTGAGATTTATATTATAAGCAATCAAGAATTCTCTTGCACCGGTTACAGTTGCACCCCAGCGAGCATTGAAATGAGCGGGTCCAAAGTCGGGCTGCCATGCCAGATCCGCAAGTTTTGCCTCCAATCCTTCATATTCGCCAGCACGGATATCAGCAAGACTCTGCCGTTCAGGACAGGTCGCCGATTTTTCGTAGAGATAGACTGGCACATTAAGCTCTTCTGAGAGCTTTTTGCCGAAATCTTTTGAAATTGTTACGCATTCCTCCATGGTAATACCTGAAACAGGTACAAAAGGGCATACATCTAGAGCTCCTATTCGAGGATGAGCCCCATGATGCGTTCTCATGTCTATTAGTTCATATGCAACCCGCGCTGCTTTCAAAGCGGCTTCTTTTACAGCTTCGGGAGGCCCAAGGAAGGTATATACTGTACGATTTGTGTCCGCGCTAGGGTCTATATCGAGCAGAAAAACCCCTTGTACAGACCTGATGGCATTTGCGATAGCTTCGATCTTGGTTCGATCTCTTCCTTCAGAAAAATTTGGAACACATTCTAGCAAGGGCTTCTCCATTTTACTCCTCCATTATATGAAATGTGTTGAGACCTAATACTTGGCGACGAGCCTCTTCCAATGATCTACGGTTATTTATATTTTGGAATACAAGTCTAGGATCGCAGAGAGAAATTATCTCATTCTCATGAATGATTAGATGGTTTTTTATTTTAATAAAGTGCCAAAGGGATAAGCCTGAACTGCTTTGGATATAAGAATATAATTCAAAAACAAGATGTTTGTTATAGAATGCAAAAAATGGCTGAATGCTTTTTTCTGTCTTGCAGAGCACAATATCTACATCCTTTGACATCGATTGAACATAGAGATATCGAATTAATTCCAAAGATACGAATGGCATATCTACTGCGCAAAGGCAAAGCCAGTCAAACGAAGCGTGGATTAATGCAGTTAATAGCCCACATGCAGGCCCGCCTTCCTTTATATCGTCTTCAAACTGAGAAGCACCAAGGCTTTCATAGGACTTTTGAGGCTTGCCCACGATCAGCAGCTCTTGGGCAATCTTGCTTAGTTGAGAGGCTAGCATAAGACCTATGGGAATTCCATCTATTTCAACCTCTTGTTTGTCTATTCCGCCAAAACGCCTAGCATGACCACCATTGAGAATGGCTGCCGAGAATGGCAATCTTTGTTCGCCAGAGATGCCTAAGTCTTCTTGTTCTGCTTTTATATCTGTCATAGGATACTATTATGACATGTCTTGCCAAATTCATGCAGATACTCGAATGGGCAGATTGGGATACTCCACCAGATCAGATGAACTGCTCCCTCTCTTTTCAATTCATAATTCAAACTATTAAGGAGCTCATCCCTGCCATTGAATCCGCTCAGCTTTCCAGCAAAGAACTTGATTCTTATAAGATTCACGACCTGCTCGACAAAGCAATTCGCCTCTATTTGATGACTCCAGCAATTGTAAACGTGCTGCTGAACTATAAGATCTGTGTAGAACATGGCCTTCCGCTTCATCCTGCTGTCTATTACGAACTCAAGGAAGCGCGCAAGTACCGAATACGCCATTCGCTAGCCGAAATTCAGCAAGCCAATGAACAATATTGGCAATCCATAGAGGTTGCTCGCTTGTGTTATCAATGCTTGCCTCAAGCCATACCAGCCATAGACAAGCTTTATTCTAAAATTCCACCTAGCATCTTTTCATTTTTATATACTGCAGTGCAAGATCGTTACACATGGCTTGGCTCTCAACCTTCACTCCTTTCAGAACTTGCTGCAAAAATATCAAAAGAATTTAAGCCTAGCCTTATCGTCGCTGCCGCCCATGGTTCCATCATGCCTGCTCTTATACTTTCAGAACTTTTAGAAATACCTCTATACTTCATTCGGTTTTCGATGTTCAAACGCCATGATGAAGAACCTATCATAAGCTTATCGGATCAAGCATGGCTTTTTGACTATCGCAACAAGGATGTTCTTTTATATGATGAAGATGTTGCAGGAGGAAATACGCTTGATTTGTTCTTAAAGAGACTATCCCCACTTTTTGGAGAAGTAAAAACTGCTTGTTCGATTCGGCATGCTGGCTCATCCATACATACAGATTTTTCAGGAAGAGTGTGGTGGGATTAGGCATATTATTGATCCTAAGCAATTTGTTTCATAAATCTGTATAAATTCCCAGAAAAACTCGCAATAAGTTGCATATTCATTAGCTCTATGATATACTTGTCTATAGAAACAGTTGCCAAAAACCAATGTTGTTCTGTTTTCATGAGCAGTGGCGCTGAGGTTTACCTCCTTTTCCTCAGCGCCTTTCTTTTTTCAATTATTTGACCTCTTAGGCACTATATAATAGCGACCTAATCGCTTGACTTTTATCGATATATCAGCATAGGTTAACATAAGTCATTAAATCAATTTCTCGCGCAGGTTATTAGAGGAGATATTATGTCTCAAAAAACAAAGCTTAACTATGTCCCATCAATCCGCCGTTTTCCTTCATATCTCCATATAATACGTGCTTTTCAGAGAACCGGTGAACCCTATATTTCCGGCACTTGGATAGCAAATGAGCTAAACCTTGAGCCAATACAGGTCAGAAAAGATCTCTCCATTACCGGTATAGTAGGGAAACCCAAAAAAGGCTATCCGGTAGATCAGCTAATTGCAGCCATAGAGCACTATCTCGCTTGGGATATTGAACAAAGAGCGATGATTGTAGGCGCAGGAAACCTGGGATCTGCTCTAACTGGCTATCAAGAATTCAGAAATCATGGCCTTCATATAGTCGCAGCATTCGACAGCGACCCTTTGAAGGTAGGCAAGACTATTCATCAAATTCAAGTGTACCAAATGAATCAGCTAAAAGAGATTGTAGAAAGGATGAAGATAACTCTTGCCATCTTAACTGTTCCTTCACCCTACGCCCAGTCAAGCTGCGATGCGATCATCGCTGCAGGCATAAAGGCAATATGGAATTTCACCAACGTGAAACTCAAAGTACCAGATGATGTGATTGTTCAAAGAGAAGATTTATCTTCTGGATATGCAATACTCTCGGTCATGATGCGTACAAAAGCTAAACTTTCCTAAAATGGGATTCTATCCCTGAGCTTATGAAGATATTTTTAATTTCAGGCCCACGCGGTTCTGGAAAGACTTCATTCTGCAATGCTCTCGTAAAGACTGCAAAAGAAAGAGGCATCCTTTGTAGAGGCTGCATAGAAATTTCGCAGCGCGATGAGAATGGGATACCTTATCGTATCAGTCTTTGTGATGTATCAAATGGAGAGACTTTTCTCGCAGCTTCGCGTCCTATAGGTAAAAGAGATGTTGCATTCGAATTCTCTTCTGATGCCTTCTCGTATATAAGAGAAAGCTACATTCAAGCTATTAAATTGAATGCTATTTCGCAACATGCTCACTTTGGGCTAGATAAAAAAGGAAAAATTTGTTTAATAGACGAAATCGGCCCACTTGAGCTCGAGAATAGCGGTGGCCATTTATGCTTTTTAGAATTTGTGCTCCGCACAAAGGACCCAGACGCCCTTGTTTTGACTGTCAGAACAAGCTTGAAATATCCTCTTATTTCTTTCCTTGTAAATCGTGAAATTTCAATAAATCAGATCTGCAATCTCGAGCTTGATAAATTGACAATATCTTCCGCTTGCCTTGATATTTTTTCTTTTCTTGAGCAACGATGATTCTTTAGTTGCACGGTTTACCTTGAGATGGTAAAATTTAAGTCACAATAGTTTTATAAAAATTGAAAAAGAGGTTT
>DMNL01000020.1 GCA_003452735.1 Spirochaetaceae bacterium | reverse complement strand
AGGGGCTCATCGCTTCAACCGCATGTCTTGCAGGCGAGATCCCATCGCTTATTCTTTCAGGAAAGCTCGATCAAGCTACAAAGAAAATTAGTTTCTACAAAGAATTATTCGGAGAAGATCATTTCTACCTCGAACTACAGGATCATGGCTTAGATGAACAAAAAGTGGTCAATAGAGAGCTAGTTAGGCTTTCGAAAAAGCTTGATCTGCCCCTCCTTGCTACCAATGATATACATTATGTTGAAGAAGGGGACGCTATAGCCCACGATATTCTTCTCTGCATCGGTACAAATCGAAAACGCGACGATTCATCGAGAATGCGTTTCCCAAATGATCAGTTTTATTTAAAAAGTACGGAGGAGATGGCATCGATTTTTGCCGAGGTCCCCGAAGCCATTGTCAACACGCTTAAAATAAACGAGATGGCAGCTCTCAAGATAGAGTTTCCAGGACCGCTTCTGCCTGACTATCAAGTGCCCGAAGAATTCTCGTCTCCCGAAGAGTATCTGCGCCATATAGCTCGACGAGGTTTTCAGAGTCGTTATCCCAATCCGGATGCCGAGGTAATCCAAAGACTCGAATACGAGCTCGATATAATTATAAAAATGGGATTTACTGGTTATTTTCTTATAGTATGGGATTTTATCAATTGGGCCAAAGAGCATGGCATTCCCGTAGGACCGGGTCGTGGTTCAGGTGCCGGATCTATCGTAGCTTACTCGATGCGGATCACCGATATTGATCCTTTGAAGTATGATCTGCTTTTCGAGCGCTTCCTTAATCCAGAGCGAGTGTCTATGCCTGACTTTGATGTGGACTTTGACTTCGAACGGCGCGGCGAGGTGATCGATTATGTTACTCAGAAATATGGTAGCGATCGTGTCGCCCAGATCATTACATTCGGTACGCTCAAAGCAAAAGCTGTTATTAAGGACGTAGCTCGTGCCTTAGATATTCCCTTCGATGAAGCTAATCAGATTGCAAAACTTGTGCCAGAAGATCCAAAAATGACTCTGCATAAGGCTATCAAGATGGAGCCAAAGCTTGCTGCTCTTGAACATAATCCTTCTTATTCAGAGCTTTTTTCGATAGCCGCAAAGCTCGAAAACCTTCATAGGCATAGTTCGATCCATGCAGCTGGTATAGTGATCGGAAAGACAGCCCTAATAGACTATGTTCCTTTATATAAGGATCCAAAGACTGGGCTTATTGCGACTCAATATACAATGGAGTACCTCGAAGGCTGCGGCCTTGTAAAGATGGATTTTCTTGGCCTCAAGACCCTAACTTTAATTCGCAATACCATGGAGCTTTTGAGAAAAAGAGGCATATACTTAAAAGAGGAAGATATCCCAGAGGACGATTCCAAGACCTTCAAGATGCTCAGCGAAGGTAAGAGCACTTCGATTTTTCAATTCGAATCGCAGGGAATGCAATCTATCCTAAAGCGAGCCAAGCCTTCTAGTATTGAAGATCTTATCGCTCTCAATGCACTCTATAGACCCGGACCTATGGAATTCATAGATCAGTATATAGATTCAAAAAACGGTAAAATTGCTATCAGTTATCCCCATCCTTCGCTCGAAAAATACCTTAAAGGCACCTATGGAGTGATCGTCTATCAAGAGCAGGTGATGCAGGTCGCAAGGGAAGTAGCAGGATATTCGTTGGGACGCGCAGATCTTTTCAGAAGAGCCATGGGGAAGAAAAAGCCCGAAATACTTCAAAAAGAAGAAGAACCATTCATCGAAGGAGCTCTTGCTCGCGGCTATTCAAGAGAAGAAGCAAAGCGCATTTTCGATATTCTGACACCTTTCGCTGGCTATGGCTTCAATAAGTCGCATGCTGCCGCCTACTCTGTAATTGCATACCGTACAGCATATCTAAAAGCAAATTATTCTGCTGAGTTTATGGCAGCGAACCTTACAAACGAAATCAGCAACACCGATAAGCTAACTGAGTACATAAGTGAAGCTCGGCAGATGGGTTTATCGGTGTTGCCTCCCGATATCAATCGTTCAGACGCCAAGTTCACTGTCGACAATGGGCAGATTATATATGGGTTTCTTGGCATCAAAGGCGTTGGTGAGGGGATCGCCATGGATATTCAGAAAGAAAGGGAGTCTCATGGTAAATTCAAGGATTTTCTTGATTTTCTTACGCGCATGAATGATGCGGGCATAAATCGCAAGACGATGGAGTCGCTCATTATGGCAGGCTGCTTCGATTCCTTTGGAAAGGGCCGACATGAGCTTATGGAGAACTTTGAGCGCGCTATGAATTATGTACATGAGAAATTGAGTTTCGAAGCTTCGCGCTCAGGTATGCTTTTCCAGGAGGAAGATCTGGGAATCTATCCAGATTTCGATTTTCTACCCTTCGAAGAATTCCCGAATCAGGAAATGTTGCGAGCAGAAAAGGAGTTATTGGGATTTTTCTTTTCAGCACATCCCATGGATGAATACAAGATGATCTGGGAGAGATCATCGACACTTGATCTTGGAAATTTGGAGAAAGAAAGTGTAAACCATGAATATGTAGTAGTTGCGCTTCTCAAGGAGTTTCGCAGCTATACAACCCAGAATGGACGTCGAATGGCCTTTGGTAAGCTTGAGGACTACAATGGTTCCATAGAAATAGTCGTGTTCCCGGATCTGTTTGAGAAAAATGAGGCGTCCTTTGTGAAAGATCGTGTCCTGTGCCTTCAGGGAGTACTGGACAACTCCAGAAGAGGTTTTTCGTTCAAAGTGCAAGCTGTTCTGGATCCGACTTCTCTTAAGAGCAATTCTTGGAGAGAATTGCACATTAGGCTTACGGATGCTGCTATCGACGAAACTGCTCTCTATCCACTCAGGGATGCGCTATATTCTATACAAGGAAAATGCCGGGTAATCTTTCATGTGCCTCTAAAGGGGGGAGGGGAGGCTCTAATCGAAGCTGGGGCTAGTACAAGGTGCTCTGCGAGTGATGAGGATTTGGCGTTTATAGAAAGGCAAGCTGCAGTGACGGAGGTATGGCGCGAATGAACATAAAAATACTTGGCAATGGCGGCTTCTACAATGAGGGATTGGCTTATAATGCGCTCGCTATCGATGGCCATGTGCTTGTGGAGACTCCTCCAGACATTCTCCAATCTCTTCATAGCCAGGGAATGAAGCCTTCTCAGATAGATACAGTCTATATTAGCCACAATCACGGAGATCACTGTTTTGGCTTTCCATTTTTCTTTTTCAATTGGCTATATGCGGAAGGCTCAGATTCTCATAATGAAAAACAGGCAGAGCTAGTCATAATGGGGCCCAAAGGACTAAAAGAACATCTCGGCTCTCTCATGCGCCTTGCAATTCTGCCTGAACACCAATATTTGTCCGAATTCGA
>DMNL01000070.1:2058-4135 GCA_003452735.1 Spirochaetaceae bacterium | reverse complement strand
TTGGTACCTACTCCATCGGTAGAGGCGACCAGCACCGGAGCCTTGCAATCTCCGATGACCGAGGCATCGTATTGCCCACCGAAGGCGCCGATTCCTGCGATCACTCTGGAATTGTAGGTCGATCGTACGGCTTTCTTCATTAGCTCAATAGCCATATTGCCAGCATCTATATCGACGCCGGCCCGCGCATAGGCGCTTGACCGATTGCTTCCTTCGGCCCGCCTAGAGACACTTGATTTTGTTATCTCTACGGAAAGCGCACATCGAACGAACCTCTCGACTCTTTCAGCCTTGGAGCCTATGTCCCGGCGGAATTGCATGCCTTCGAAATGGATCTGCGAAACTGCTTTATATGCCGTCTCAAGTGCTTCGGTTCGAGCCGAACCTATTCCTACTACTGAGAGTACCCTACCTCCGGAGCTCACAAGCAGTCCATTTTCAAGTTTTGTCCCCGCATGAAAGCAGAAGGCCTTCTCGGGAAGATCAGCTATTGTGATGGGCTTTCCTTTTATAGGCTGCTCGGGATATCCTTGAGAGGCTAATACTATGCAAGCCGCATGGGCTTCCTTAAACCGCGGTCTTGCATTGCTTAGCCTTCCATGGGCGCAGGCTGCCAATGAAGCCAGAGCATCGGAATCGAAGAGCGGCAGGATTACTTGGGCTTCGGGATCCCCTAAACGGGCATTATATTCCAGCACTTTTACTCCTTCGGCCGTGAGCATAAGCCCTGCATAGAGTGCTCCAATATATGGATATCCCTCTTCATAGAGTCCAGCGAGAGCAGGAGCTATTACAATCCGGGCAAGTTTCTCGGCATCTTCCATAGAACAGGCTGGAGAATAGGCACCCATGCCTCCTGTATTAGGCCCTTTATCCTCATCAAGCAGGCGTTTATGATCTCTTGCTGCGGGCAATACAGCATAATCTCTGCCATCGCAGAGAGCGATAAGAGAAAGCTCTTCACCTTCCAGGCGCTCTTCAAGGACTATTTCTCCTATGGATGTCAATCTCTCTATCGCAGCCTCGGTCTCTTTCCAATTCTCTGGTACAATCACACCCTTGCCAGCAGCCAAGCCAGAAGCCTTGACAACCAAAGGCTTGCCAAAATCCAAAGCCCAGGCCTTTGCTTTCTCTGGATTTGTGAAACTGTGGCCTTCTGCGGTAGGAATGCTATGCCTCATCATAAAAGCCTTGGCAAAAGCTTTGGAACTCTCGATTTGCGCTGCTCCGGCCGATGGTCCAAAGCAAGCTATTCCACGCTCTGTAAGCCTATCTACAAGGCCTAAGGCTAGAGGCGCTTCTGGTCCAATAACGACGAGGTCGGCAGAAATATTCTCGGCAAGAGAACAGAGTCCTTCTATATCATGTAAATCGATATTCGCTATCTCTCCTACATCTGCCATGCCAGCGTTCCCCGGCGCAATGACGAGTTTTTCGCATTCCACAGAGGCTGCTATTGCGATTGCAAGTGCATGCTCTCTCGCTCCCGAACCGACGAGTAGCACTTTCATGATACCCCCTTTGCAACGCACTCGAAGCATTCTTTTCGAAAGCTCTCATTTACCGGTATAGGGTAATTCCCATCGAAACAAGCCATACATAGCCCATCGATTCCAATAGCATGCGATAGCCCGTCTATGCTGAGATAAGCAAGGGAGTCGGCGCCGAGAATCTTTGTTATCTCAGAAAGATTCCTGCCTACCGCCATAAGATCGCTTTTTGTTCCCATATCGACGCCCATATAGCAAGGGTAGAGAATTCTGGGCGAAGCTATCCTGAGATGAATCTCGCGAGCCCCAGCCTTTCGGCAGAGCGAAATTATCGGAGCCGTTGTCGTACCACGGACTATTGAATCATCGACAAGCACAATTCGAGCTCCTTCGAGAGTCTCTCTGAGTGGGCTGAATTTTAGCGCTACTCCCTGCTGACGCAATGCTTTTGTGGGCTCGATGAATGTACGCCCAATGTACCTGTTTTTTACAAGTCCTTCGCCAAAGGGAATACCAGATTGCTGGGAATATCCTATGGCCGCTGCAATCGAAGAATCAGGCACAGGAATGACAAGATCGGCTTCTGC
>DMNL01000070.1:0-1843 GCA_003452735.1 Spirochaetaceae bacterium | reverse complement strand
TACACATATTCGAAGCTGCACGCGGCCATTTGCGCTTCGATATCGGGATGGGCGCGCTCTACGACCCCATTTTCGGTAAGATGGAGCACTGTGCTTGGTGGAATTTCCTCGATTTCCGAACAGCCCATGACTCTAAGAGCTGAAGTCTCCGAAGCAACAGCATAGCCGCCCGAAGCTATTTTACCCCAGGCGAGCGGTCTAAAGCCCCAAGGGTCTCTCACAGCAAAGACTCCTTCCTGTGTCAAGAGAACAAGCGAATATGCACCTATCCAGAATTGCATTGCACTTAGTATTCTTTCAGTCCAGTTTGCTCCTTGCGTTCCTGCAAGCATCATGGCCAGAAGCTCGCTGTCCGAGCCTGTCATGAGACCGAGTCCTCTTGCAAGCAGCTGATTCCTAAGCTCTGGTGCATTGGCTATATTGCCGTTGTGTCCTAATGCAAGAGGTCCATATTGCGTATCGATGAGGAGAGGCTGGGCATTGCGGGCGCTCGACTTTCCCATTGTTGAATAACGAGTATGGGCTATTGCGATATTCCCCTTAAGGCCTGAAAGGTTCTGATCCCTGAAGACCTGCGATACGAGACCCACATCCTTGTGTAGATGAACATTCCCTTCGTCGAGAGTGGCGATGCCTGCGGATTCCTGGCCACGATGCTGAAGAGCGAAGAGACCAAAAAAGGCCAATCTCGCCGCTTCTTCGCTTACGACCGCCACCACGCCACAGGCTTCCTTAATACCGCAGGCTTCATTAGCGTCATAGGCCTTATTAGTGCCATAGGCCTCATTAGCCTCTTTCTTTTTTATCATGTACGAGGCCTCTCTTGTAAATTCTTTTTCTCGATCGTCTCGTTCTTTTCTATGAGTCGATCTTCTTCGATAAGTCGATCGATCTGTTGCTGCTGGAAACGGCGAATGTTTTCGCGCAATGCCTCGTCTTTCAGAGCGAGCAACTTTGCAGCGCAGAGAGCTACATTTACCGGCTCTAGAATTAGAGCTGGAGCAACACCAGAAGGCATACGGAGGCTCGACCAAATATCGCAGATAGCCCACTCTTCCAAAGGCGGCGGACAAGCTAGAACAGGATACTGAGTTGCGGCATCGACAAAGCCCGATAGCGCATTCGATCTACCTGCAACAGTGATATACACGGTGGGAATTCCCTCTGAATCGTAGCTCTTGATCATATCGAGAAGCCTCTTGGGGGTCTTGTGCGCAGATGCAATGCGAGTTAGGCATGGAATCCCGAATGCTTCGAGAGCCTTCTGGATCGCTTCGAAATGTGCTTTGTCTGCAGGTGATCCTGCAAAAACGATGACTCTGCTCCGATTCATTTTAATCCTCCGAGCTGCGCTCTTTTTCTTTTGACTCTATTATGATTCGCATAATGCGTTCTTCCGCAGGGTAAGAGCAAGGCACAAAGGCAAGGCCAGTTAGTTTTTCATATAATTCTTGGTACAAAAGGCTTGTTCTAATCCACACCGACGCAGGAAGATTGGGTATGTCTCCATCGCCTAGATAACCTAATTCTGAATAGAAGAGGCGTACAAATTCCTTGTCTCTGCTTTCTGGCTCGAGCCCCGCTTCGAATCGTTCCTCATAGCTTGAAGCAAGCCAGAAGCGCGATGAATCAGGCGTGTGAACTTCGTCGATCAGCATGAGCGAACCGTCAGGAGCAATGCCGAATTCATATTTGGTATCCACTAAGATAAGGCCAGCGCGCTTGGCACAATCCGTTCCCCTAGAAAAAAGAGCAAAAGCCGCATCTTGGACATCATTCCATATGGCTGCATCTAAGTAGCCTTTTTCCACTACTTCTCGAGGTTCGAGCCTTTCATCGTGGC
>DMNL01000053.1 GCA_003452735.1 Spirochaetaceae bacterium | reverse complement strand
TTAAAGGAAAACCTATGATTCAGACACAAGATCTTTCATGTTTCATGCAAAGCGGCCAGAGGAGGCCGCTGATCAGGCGCTAATAGCGCATCCTTCCCACCATACCCCACATCGCGGGGCGTCTTTTGCCCCTATAGGGGCTTTTCCCAAAGATATTGGCGATTCTCATACAAAGAAAATCGAGCTGGCGATCCGCATCGATAGGGTGTCAAAGTCTTTTGGCAACCATAGCGTGCTAAATGAGATATCGCTAGATGTGCCCAAGGGGAACATCCATGGCATTATGGGCAAGAGCGGAGCAGGCAAGACTACCTTGATACGTATTGCGGGTCTTTTGGAGAAGCCAGACGAAGGCTCGATCTGGTACGAAGGCATCTCAATGCCCGTGCATGAATTGTATGGGCGAGCAATGCTTGAAGCCCGTAGGCAGGTTGGCTTTGTGTTTCAAAGTTTTAATCTATTTTCTTCGCGGACCGCTGCTGGCAATATTGCCTTTCCACTCGAAGCTGCAGGTTGGCCTCGAGAAAAAATTCGTGTGCGCGTAGAAGAGCTTCTTGAGCTTGTTGAGCTTTCGGACAAGGCAGATAGGCCTGCATGCCGTCTTTCCGGCGGCGAAAAGCAGAGAGTGGCAATAGCCCGCGCATTAGCAAATAGCCCATCGATGCTCTTGAGCGATGAAGCAACGAGTGCGCTCGACCCAGAGACGACAAGATCAGTGCTCGATTTGATTCGATCTCTGAGAGACAGACTAGGTCTTACCGTCATTATGGTGACTCACCAGAAAGAGGTCATACGGCGCATCTGCGATACTGTATCGGTGATCTCTGGTGGCTCTATCGTCGAACAAGGCTCTGTTGCGGAGGTCTTCTCCAATCCTATTTCTGAAGCAGCACAAGCTTTTCTCAAGGAGGACGATGAAAAGGAGTACGGCTATGTCTGAAATACTGCAACTCCTTATTCGACCTCTTGGAGAGACCATTCTGATGATCGCGGCTTCGACATTGATAGCGACCATTCTTGGTGGCGCTTTGGGAATATTGCTATTCGCTCTTTCGCAAGATCGCTTTGCAGGCAAGTATCCTGGAGCTCTTTTGCTCAAGCGCATAGCGGATCGCGTAATCAATATGCTTCGTTCTTTCCCCTATGTTATCCTGATGGTGCTTGTATTGCCTCTATCCCGACTAATAGTCGGAACGAGCCTTGGTACCATCGCATCCATTGTGCCTTTATCGATAGCTGCAATTCCTTTTCTGGCGCGCATAGTGGAATCATCGCTCTCCGAAGTAGATTCGGGTGTAATCGATGCAGCAATCTCCTGTGCAGCCTCAAAGGCGCGTATTCTCTTTGCGATTTTAATTCCTGAGGCACTGCCGTCGCTTATATCTGGCTTAACATTGACTATGATCAGCTTGCTCGGTTATTCAGCCATGGCGGGAGTAATTGGCGGGGGCGGACTCGGAGATTTGGCGATTCGATATGGCTATCAGCGCTTCCGCGCAGATGTAATGGCTATAGCAGTAGTAGCTATCATTGCATTAGTTGAGCTCATTCAATGGGCTGGTTCGAGGATTACAAGCCGAATCAAGGCGGCACGCTGATAGAAAGACTAGGCTCCAAGAGGCGCGCAAGGGACATAAAGCGAGCATCGAACTGGTTTTCGAGTATTGCGCGGGCAAGGTCGAAGACATGGGCATTGGTCCGTCCTATTATAGCCGAGTCTGCCGTAGCTATAAGTTCGCCTTCCCAATATGCTAGAAAATGATCGACCCCATTTTCAAGGCGGACTTCGGCATCGATAGATCGCTGTGCAAAGGCTTCTCGCAGAAATCCAGCTTGTCGGCCGCTCGAAGATACTGGCGCATCGAGGAAGAAAGTTAGGCTTTCGAGATTTAGAGCAGCTAGGTAATTTGCCGCGATTTCAGCCATGCGCTCGAATCCTCGGTGATCCGCGATGCGCCCATGTGCGCCACCTACATCGCGCAGAAATCCATCCGTAGCGATGAACATAGGGTGACCATGCATATAGTTCATAAGAGTAAAAAGGATATTGTAGCCATCGACACCGAGCGAAGCCCTCTCCCATGGGCTACGAATAAGCTTTGCAAGATTGATCTGGGAAGCTTTTAGAGAAAGAATCCCTCTATATAGCATCATGCGCCCGTTATGAGAAAGCCTATAGCGATCGCCTACTAGCTTGAGGCTTGCATCGACGGGATAGTCCTTATCGAGTAACATTCGATAATCCCTTGCTGCAGCAATAAATGCATCGTCAAAGGCTTCGGTATTCTCTTTCTTTTCCATAGTACTTGCCCTATTGGAACCCCTTGCTCTATTCGATTTAGGAGCAGCTCTGACTGGTACAGCATATCCTACACTATTTGGCCTGTCAGCATGCTTTCTCGACAAATGCTTATTCATGCTGATGATCTTTCGTCTTGCTTGCTGGTTCTATGGCTCTCTGATATTGTTTATTATGTATTCTCAAGCCTATTAGAAGAATAAGAGGAAGTCGTCGATGATTCAGGAAAGCAGTTATATCTATCAAATATTTTTGCGCAACTTCACTCAAGAGGGAACTTTTCGCGCAGCTATACCAGAGCTCGAGCGCATCTCTAATTTGGGTTTTGACTGGATATATCTCACACCGATACACCCTATAGGGGGAAAGTCTCGTAAGGGTACTTATGGCAGTCCCTATGCCATAAGAGACTATCGCAAGATCAATCCTGAACTGGGGGACGAGACTGATTTTACGAACTTTGTGGAAGAAGTACATGCTCATGATCTCAAGCTCATGATAGATATAGTATTCAATCATACTTCACCTGATTCAGTGCTTGTGCACGAGCATCCAGACTGGTTTATCAGGGCGGCCGATGGGCTTCCATGGAGAAAGTGCGAAGATTGGAGCGATGTGGTCGATTTCGATTATAGGAGTTCGCCTCATCTCTGGCTTGAACTCATCGATACGCTAGCAATGTGGAGAGATAGAGGAGTGGACGGTTTTCGTTGTGATGTAGCATCTCTTGTTCCAAGTGAGTTTTGGAGACAGGCTCGGCAACGAGTAAATAAATACGATCCTGGTATAAAAGAGGAGAAGGCTCCGCTTGTATGGCTTGCGGAGAGCGTTCATCCGGCCTTCTTAAGGAAGATGAGATTGCTTGGGTACAATTCATGGAGCGAGCCTGAGTTGCATGCGGCTGCCTTCGATCTGACCTATGATTATGATGGTTGGGAAAGGCTCGAGAAAATATGGGAGCAAGGAATGTCATTTGAGCGATATCTAGAATATCTCTATGTTCAGGAGACACTCTATCCAAAAGGAGCAAAAAAGCTCAGGTTCCTTGAAAACCATGATCAGGAGCGCGCGGCTCATAGATTTGGAAATCGAGCGAAGCTGCGCGCAATGACTCCTTTTTATCAATTCTTGCCTGGAGTATCGATGAGCTACATGGGGCAGGAATTGGCTCTCGAACATAAACCCAACATTTTCGAGAAGGATCCGATAGAGCTAGAGCTAGGTGATAAGGAGTTCGAGCGCTATTTTATTGCAAGCTTGCGGGCTACAAAAGAAGCAAAAGAGGAGGCTCCTTTCTTTTCATGGACAATTGGCCAGGACTTCCGACTGAAGGATGGGGCTGCCAGAGAAGAAGTCATCTATTGCCTAAGGAGTGTCGAGCCTACAAAAATGCCTTACCCTATTGATCGATCTATGATAAGGAAGGGAAATTATCTTCTTGTAATTCAGCCTGAACTTGATAGTCCTGCTAGGCAGAGATTTTATGGAAGTGCATCCAAAAAAGCTTCTTCCTCGCTGGAATATACACCTAGCGCTCTCTTTAACATCGAAGGAACAGATTTGCTTTCGGGAGAAGAAGTACGAATCGCAGAGGGTGATAAAATACCGAGAATACCTGCTAGCCTTATTCGCTTAGAAGACTGACGGACCAAATCTGCCTTATTGTGGTATTTCCGAAACACTTTCGAGCACATAAGTGGGTGCATAGGCAAATTTTGGCATGTCTTTCTCCTCGGTAACACCTGTCAAAACGAGTATGGTTTCGATTTGAGACTCTATGCCTGCTATTATGTCTGTATCCATTCTGTCGCCGATGATAATTGTCTCTTCATGTGTTGTTCCTAGAGTTCGGAGCGCATGTCGCATCATGAGTGGATTGGGTTTGCCGACAAAGTATGCCTTGCGGCCTGTGGCAAGCTCGATTGGTGCGACCAATGCCCCACAGGCAGGTACTAGGCCCCCTTCGGTAGGGCCTGTAAGGTCTGGGTTCGTGCCTATAAGTTTCGCTCCTCCAAGAACGAGCCGCACAGCCTTTATGAGAGTGTCGAGATTGTAACTGCTAGCTTCGCCGACAACGACATAATCGGGGTTTACATTGTTCATCGTATAACCAATCCGATACAATGCATGGATTAGTCCTGGCTCTCCAATGACGTAAGCTGTGCCATTAGGCTTTTGGCTTGCTAGGAAGGCAGCCGTAGCAAGAGCACTTGTATAGAAATGCTCAGATCCGACTTCTATTCCAAGCCTTGCCATTTTTTGCGAAAGCTCCTCAGGAGAACGTTCACTCGAATTAGTCAAGAATAAAAATCGCTTTTTCTCATATTTGAGCCATTCTACAAATAGGTCGGCGCCAGGCAAAAGTACATTCCCATGGTAAATCACGCCATCCATGTCGATTATGAATGCCTTCTTATTTCGGATATGATCCAAAGTCTCTTTTTCTGCTTTCATGTCTCTTGTCCTTGCAAATTAAATTTTATCTTTTATAGAAAGCATTATAGAGTTTATTGGCCAATAGACTTCCCTTTCGATCGCCTTACCTGAAGGATTTCCTGCTTTTCCTCAAGGTTTCGAGCTGTTTTTCTGGCCATTTTATAGAGCTTTTCTTGTGCATATAAAAGGGGATCCTCTGGACGTCGAGAGAGCGAGAGGTCTATCCATGTGCCATCATTTTTAAGCCTATAGGCATGAGTATTGTCTGCAAAGTAGATATTCAGAATGTCCTTGCATCTTGCTTTGATCTCTTTATCGAGCACTGGAAATAGCAATTCCAGCCTTTTTTTCATGTTTCGCTGGAGCCAGTCGGCGCTGGAGATATATAGCTCTTCCGAGCCACCATTTCTGAAGTATAGCATTCGACCATGCTCAAGGTAGCGTCCTAAGACCGAGCAGACCTCGATATTTTCTGAAAGGCCAGCTACCCCTGGGATCAGTGTACAGACTCCCCTCACATTGAGCTTTATCTGTACTCCTTTAGCAGAAGCGCGATAGAGAGCTGCTATTAAGTCTGGATCTGATAAGGAATTGAGCTTTGCGATTATGAGGCCTGGTGATTCCGGAGTGGCTTGTGCTATCTCTCTTTCAATAAACCCGATGATGCGATCCTTGAGATCAAAAGGGCTAAGAGCTATCAGTGAGAGCGATCGGATGCTCGAATAACCAGTGAGAATGTTGAAGAAGAGAGCAATATCCGTGCATAGACTAGGATTTGAGGTGAATAGACAAAAGTCAACATAGCTTCTTGCGGTCTTTTCGTTATAATTTCCTGTTGACAGGTGAATATATCGGGCAATGCTACCATCTTGTCGTTTTCTAATAATCAAGGCTGCCTTTGCATGTACCTTAAACCGAGCAACGCCATAAGTTACGATTGCACCTGCCTGTTCAAGCTCGGTAGCCCATGAGATGTTCTTTTCTTCGTCGAAGCGTGCCTTGAGCTCGAGGACGACAACAACCTGTTTTCCGCTCCGTGCCGCTTTAGCTAG
>DMNL01000174.1 GCA_003452735.1 Spirochaetaceae bacterium | reverse complement strand
TGCCTGGTCGAGGATTCTCAAACCATCCATTCCGCAAGGAATATCAGATTGTAAATCTATGCGATCTAGAAGCCAAATTCCAGAACGGAGACAACGTGGATACTGTGAGCCTTTTCAAGAAAGGGCTAGTGAAAAAGCCTGAGTTGCCGGTAAAGGTCTTGGGCAAGGGCGAGATCGATATCGCTCTCACGGTGAGCGTCGATGCTGTCTCTTCCGGTGCAAAGGCAAAGATAGAAGCCGCTGGCGGCAAAGTGGAGACACCCACTGCCACAGGTTCTTCGGCAGATGCGTAATATAAAGGCGGGAGCGAATGGCTAATACACTCGTCGACATCTTCAGGGTCAAGGAACTAAAGGATAGGATACTATTTACTCTGCTGTGGCTAGCGATTTTTCGCCTGGGCACATACCTGCCTATTCCTGGAATCAATGCAAGCGCGCTGCAGTCATATTTCGCGCAGCAGTCCAGCACCGGCAGCGGCGGTATTACCGATTACCTCAATTTCTTCGCTGGCGGCGCATTTAAGAATTTCTCGCTCTTTATGATGGGCGTAATGCCTTATATCAGCGCACAGATTATCATGCAGTTATTGATCGTTATCTTCCCTAAACTGAAAACAATCGCCGAGGAAGAAGGTGGGCGTCGCAAGATTTCGCGCTGGACGAAGATTGGAACGATCGTGGTTGCGATTATTCAGAGTTTTTCGGTGACTGTATGGGCAGATCGCATACCCAATGCAATCGTTATGTCCAATCGAACGCTATATACGATAGTCGCCATTCTCACCGTTACGACAGGGACTATGTTCCTTGTTTGGATAGGTGAACAGATAACCAAGCGCGGAATTGGCAATGGAGTATCTCTCTTGATTTTCGCCGGTATTGTGGCGAGGCTTCCAAATGCTAGCTATGAACTCATAAAGAGTATCCAACGGGGAGATATAAACGCCGTATATGCAATCGTCGTGCTGGTAATGTTCGTTGCGATCGTAGCCCTCGTTGTCGTCGAACAGCAGGGAGAGAGAAAGATACCTGTCAACTATGCCAAGCGAATCGTAGGACGTAGGATGTATGGGGCTCAGAATACCTATATTCCTTTCAAGATCAATCCTTCCGGCGTAATTCCAGTTATCTTTGCTTCGAGCCTTCTAACTTTCCCCTTGCAGATTGCACAGAGTTTTGGTGTTCAAGCAAAGTGGCTTAGAGATTTCTCGTATTGGCTCAGGCCTAGTGGGTTTTGGTATAATTTATTATATGTGATTTTTATAATCTTCTTTGCATATTTCTATACACAGGTTACATTGAACCCTCAAGAGATCTCCAAGAATATCCGCGAGAATGGTGGATCCATACCTGGCATTCGAAGCGACAAAATGGAAGAATACCTTACGAGGGTCTTGAATCGTATAATACTTCCTGGATCGCTCTATCTTGCCATAATTGCGTTGATTCCAACGCTGGTGCAACAGATGTTCAACTTCCCGAGTGAGCTGGCTTATCTGCTGGGCGGTACTTCCTTGCTCATTCTTGTGGGGGTCGATCTCGATACCATGGCTCAAGTGGAGGCTATCCTCAAGATGCACCACTATGACGGTCTTGTGCGCAAAGGTCGCATAAAGTCGAGGAACCTCTAGAAATTTTTATGCGAATAGGATTTAATTGCGTGTTTTGGAATAAGGGGAACCCATGAAGGTTAGAACAAGCGTCAAGAAAATTTGTGATAAATGTAAGATAATACGGCGCAATGGGGTGGTTAGGATTGTCTGTAGCAATCCTAAACACAAGCAGAAACAAGGCTAAGAGCAGGAGGAAGCTCATGGCAAGAATTGCGGGAGTCGACCTCCCTAATAAACATGTCGATATTGCTCTTACATATATCTATGGTATTGGGAGAGCAAGTGCCCAAAAGATTTGCGAAACGACTGGCATAGATGCCAATAAGAAAATCAATGAGCTTTCCAATGAAGAAATAGCTGAGCTTCGCAAAGTCATAGAGAACGACTATAAGGTCGAGGGCCGCCTGAGGACCGAAGTGGCATTGAATATCAAGCGTCTCATGGATATTGGCTGCTATCGTGGCTTGCGCCATCGCAGAGGTCTTCCGGTTCGGGGTCAGCGTACAAGAACGAACGCGCGTACCCGAAAAGGTAAGAGGAAGACCGTTGCAAACAAGAAGAAAGCTGTTTAATAGAGGAGCATGAACGTGGCTGCGACTACGACGAAGACAAAGAAAAGAAAAGAGAAAAAGAGCGTCTACGAAGGTAATGTGTATATTCAGGCGACTTTCAATAATACAATCGTAACCGTGACAGACCTCAAAGGAAACGCCATTGCATGGTCGAGTTCTGGAAGCCATGAATTCCGTGGCGCAAAGAAATCTACACCTTTCGCTGCTCAGACTGTGACTGAAGCCGCTATACAAAAGGCAATGCAAGCCGGTCTACGAGAAGCGCATGTCTATGTGAAAGGGCCAGGAATTGGTCGCGAATCCGCGATTAGACAACTCGGTGTTATGGGGTTAAAGGTAAAGTCGATCAACGATGTCACACCGATTCCTCATAACGGCTGCAGGCCTCGCAAGGCTCGCCGCATCTAGGAGGGGGGGTACAAAAATGGCTCGATATATTGGACCTGTATGCAGACTGTGTCGCACTGAGAACAGAAAGCTTTTTTTGAAAGGTGATCGTTGCAAAAGCGACAAATGTCCGATCAACAAGAAAAGGCTTCCACCTGGAAAGGCCCCCAAGACTCGCATGGGAAAGAAGTCCGAATATGCAGTGCAGCTACGCGAGAAACAAGCATTGAAACGCAATTATGGCCTTATGGAGCGTCAGTTCCACAACGTGTTCGATGAAGCCTTAAGGCTCCCTGGCAAGACAGGCGATAATCTTATTATTCTTCTTGAGAGGCGCTTGGACAATGTCGTATACCGATTACACTTTGCAAGCTCGCGCGCCCAGGCTCGCCAACTGGTCAATCATGGCCATATAGCAGTCAATGGCAAGCGAGTCAATATCGCTTCAAGTCTCGTAAGGCCAGGCGATGTTATCTCAGTTATAGGGCAAGCAAAGAAGATGGATTCGATACGTCATGCCCTGGAAGAAGTTCAAAAATCCGGTGTAATGCCATGGCTCGAGGTGAATGCGGATGAGATGACTGGTCGCTATGTCATCAATCCACAGCGCCAAGATGTCACGGATACCCTGGATATCAAGGAACAGCTGGTAGTCGAGTTGTACTCGAAATAATAAGGAGCGGAAATGGCGCGAAAAAGCCTTCTTAAAGGGTTCAAGAGGCCAAAAGGAATTACTTACGAGCAAAGCGAATCCACAGACACTTATGGTAAATTTATCGCATATCCTTTTGAGCCTGGATACGGAACTACCGTCGGAAATACTCTGCGCCGCATTCTCTTATCCTCAATTCAGGGCTATGCAATCACTGCAGTTCGCATTACCCGATACGATGAGGAAGGTTTGCCGCATGTCATTACTAGCGAATTCGAGACGATTCCAGGAGTATTCGAAGATACCATAGAAGTTCTAAACAACTTGAAGAAACTCAGGTTGAGGCTTCCAAATGACAAGGAAGAGCTTACTCTAGACTACGAGATACAGGGCTTAGAAGAAATCTATGGGGGTTTCTTTGCAGAGCAGGGTTCGCTTATAGTGCTCAATCCAGATCTTAAGATTGCAACCCTCGAACCATCTGTACACTTAGGGCTCGAGCTCCAGGTGAATCTGGGTCGCGGCTACGTACCGAGTGAAGTCAACGAGAAGTATATAGATGTTGTCGGTACAATTCCCATGGATGCGATTTTTACGCCGGTAAGGAAAGTAAAATACGCTATCGAACCTACTCGCGTCGGTCAGCGTTCGGACTATGACAAATTGGTGCTAGAGATTTGGACTGATGGCACTATTCGTCCAGAAGATGCTCTCGGCGAAGCTGGAAAAATTGCAAAGGACCATTTTTCTATCTTTGTGAATTTCGATGAAAGCGAAGCCGGTGGTGAAGAAATAAGCGACGAAATAGAGGAACGTGTACGCCAGATTCTAAATATGCCTGTTGAAGAACTAGAGCTTTCGGTGCGATCCTTCAATTGCTTAAAGAATGCCAATATAAGAACGATAGGTGATCTCACCAAAAAATCAGAAGAAGAAATCACCAAGACGCGAAATTTTGGCAAAAAATCGCTGCAGGAAATAAAGACCAAGCTTGCCGAATGGAACCTGACGCTCGGTATGTCGGACTATTCTGCGCTGAAGAATCACATCAAACTCAATATGAAAAAGGAAGAGAGCGATGAATCATAAGATCGGCTATAATAAATTGAACCGCGATGCCGCTCACCGCAAAGCCATGATCCGAAATCAGGTCAGTGTGCTTTTTAAGCAAGAAAAGATTGTTACCACTAAGGCAAAGGCTTTGGAGACAAGGCGAGCTGCTGAAAGACTCATCACTAGGGCTAAAGTCGATTCAGTCCACAATCGCAGAATCGTGTCCAGCAGAGTCTATGGCGAAGATGTGGTTGCAAAGCTTTTTACCGATATTGCGCCACGTTTCAAGGAACGCAATGGAGGATATACAAGAATCATCAAGCTCGGGAATCGCGCAAATGACGCGGCTAGTTTGGTCGTATTAGAGCTTGTCGGTCAGAAGGCCGATGAGAAGAAGACCGAGCGCGAAAAGCGCAAGTCTCAGCGCAAAGCTAAAAAGCAAGCCTAGGGTTCGCAGGGAGGAAGCGGAAATGTCTAAAGCTCATAGAGGTAAAGGTCTCAAAGAGGTTCCCGCCGGCGGACGAGGGACTTGTCCCATTTGCGGGCGCACTGGAGTCAAAGTTATATACGAACAAGAAATAGAGGGCAAAAAGACCAAAATCTGCAAGATCTGCAAGGCTCATCTGGCAAAGGTCAAGTGAGTTTCTAGACAGGATTGACGAGATTTTTGGCAGGATTATCGGGATTTATAAAGGATAGACGGAATTTTATCACTACTGCTACGAACCTTGTGTATTTTCTAAGAGATTTGTGAGGAAGTTTATCATGCATAAG
>DMNL01000048.1 GCA_003452735.1 Spirochaetaceae bacterium | reverse complement strand
GGCGCCGTACCCAAGTGGTAAGGGAGAGGTCTGCAAAACCTTTATACATCGGTTCGATTCCGATCGGCGCCTTTGTTTTCGGTTGCGATTTCATAATTAGCGGCGATTTTATATATCGCTACGCCTCTAAAGCATTTTTACAATAATTCCATAGAATACAAAGTAAAAATTGAAATATCGCTTGGACAATCTTGACAATATAGGAGTTCCCGTTATAATAATTAACTAAATTATTTGGGCTCTTTTGAGCCAAGGAGAAAGTTTATGAAAAAGAAAGTGTTTCTGTCGGTACTGGCAGCACTGTTGATCAGTGTGCCGGTATTCGCCGCCACTCAGGTTGAGACGACAATTCAGGCAACAATCGGAGCTGATCTAAGCATTACTACCAATATTCCAGGCACAAAGGCAATCGATATTACGGCTAGCTCCACCACGCTTGGTTCAGTCACCATTTCATCGAATCTGACGAACTGGAAGATCGTTATTCATTCAGCTAAGGGTGGCAAAATGGTCAGAGTAGGTGGTTCAGATGTATACCCTTACCTCCTCAATTTTGGTTCCACTACAGGGATCGATCTAGCTAGTGACTATGAAATTGTAAAAACAGCCCCTCAGTCTCCGACATCAACGACTGTAGTTGTTACATATACCAAGGCTTCGGAGCTTAATCCTGCCCTTCCTGCAGGTACCTACGAGGATACCTTAACAATTTCGCTTGTAGCGCTTTGAGATCCACCATCGCGCTGCTGATAAAAAAGGCTGCCCGCTTATTGGGCGGCCTTTTTTATGATATTCTTATATGATCGAATTATGAGCCCTATTAGCAGCCAGAAAAAGAATAAGGCCAAGATGGCAAAAGTCTTGCTTCCGCTCTTCTTTTGTATATTGGCGATATTTTGTTTTTTCATGCTATGGAAGAGCGCAAATCGATCGGAATCAGAGCTGCTTGGAGCTGTCTCCAAGAGAATAGCTCTGCAAATCTCTGAGCCATTGCAGGAGATGCTTGCTGTTGGCGATAAATTTCGCGAGCTGCTTCTAACTGGCTCAGGTAAAACCTATGCAGCGCTAAGACCGCTTGCCGAAGAGACTCTTGCTAACTTACCTTATATAGACTCAATTACGATAGCTCCAGGTGCAATAGTCAGATATTTTTTCCCCGAAGGTAGAGCATCCTCTTCTATTGGTCACGATTTGCTCGATAATCCTGAAAGGATGGATGCTCTGGTCGAGGCTGTACGCAGAAAAAGCGCCGTGTTGCAAGGGCCGGAACTATCCGCGGAAGGAAAAAATCTCGCATTCTTGCGAATACCAGTGATTGAAGGTTCCGAACTTTGGGGTTTCGTGAGTATCGCATTCAATGCAGACAAATTATTGTCAGATCTGGATTTAGTTTCGCAATTCCCAGGGCTATCCATTGCCATTGCATCTTCCAATATGGAAGGGGGTGACAGAAGGCTTTTTTGGGGCGAAGAGCGTGCGCTTACCGGTTATTCTGCTGTTCTGAAAATCGGATCGGAAGACTTTCCATGGACTATATATGTCGCATCGATGTACCCATATAAGCGAACAGGGCTATGGGGAGTGGGACTTCTTATACTTGTACTACTGAGCTGTGGGCTCGTCATACGGGCGGAATTTTTGGAAAAGGAGAGCAGCAAGGCTCCAGTACGCCCAAAAGAAACCTCAATAGCCATAAAACCCTTCGTACCAAAAACTGAATCAATGCAAGAGCCTTCAATAGAGCTTGTCAAAAAGGTCGATATTCCTAAGGCGTCAGCGATGGAAGAGTCGATGGCACAAGAGATAGTGGCAGAAAAGCTGGCGTCAAAAGAATCGATAGCACAAGAGCCAGCATCAGAAAAGCTGGTCAGTCCTTCATTAGAAAAGCCAATAAAAGAGCCAGCTAACGGGTCTCCAAAGGATATGGCTGTCTTCCAAAATCAAGCTATTGAAAATGAAGCCGAAAAGAAAGAAGTCGCCGTGTCTATGGAAGAGATTCCAGGTTCCATATCAGTGCTCGTAGTTGACGATAGCGAAGTGAATCGCGATCTTCTTTTGCGAATGCTCACATTAAAGGATTACAAAGCAAAAGCGGTATCGAGCGGAGAAGTAGCTCTAAAAGCGCTCTGCGAAGAGAGCTTCGATGTATTGCTCATCGACTGTATCATGCCTGAGATGGATGGCTATGCTCTTGCGGGAAAGATACGTACCGAAGGAATTTCGAGCATGCCTGTGCTAATCGCTATGAGCCCGCGGCATGACCAGGAAGAAGCTGAGAAATGTGCTAATGCCGGCTTCGACAATCTGCTCGTAAAGCCCTTTACGATGACAGCCCTAGACCAGCAAATTCGCCTGGCTCTTGGCAATAGAAATGCAGAATAAAAGCTTGCTTGCTAATAGCTTGCATATAGATCGAAAATAGAGCAACCTCGGCGTCGTCATTTCGAAATAAAAATTTAGTTTATAGAGATATTAGACATAAGGGGCAAAATTCTCCATTTTATCGAATAGCTTTAATTTACAATATACACATTGAATAGCTAATTCATGGCCTAATAAAAAGATATAAGTATTACTTGAAAGAGCCTAAGAATCCTAAATTAAAAAAGATAGAGAAAATCTAATTGTACAAAAAATTTATGTCGATTATATTTATATCAAAGTGTAGTGGTGGAATCCGTTGGAGGAAATCACAAAAAACACAAAATGTATCCGTGGGACATAGATCCTGCGGGCAGGAGACGCAAAATGAAAAAGTATGCGTTGGTAGCTCTGTTTGCGGTAGTGTCGTTAGGGATGGTGTTTGCTGTAGTAGCAAATCCAGGTAGTGGTACTGTATCGATCCAAGGCAGTGTCGACCAGTATTTCTCGCTGACTGTGCCTGCGAGCTATACGGGTAGTATCTCGTATGATAGTTCAACCCATTGGGATTTATCTGATATGAAAGTGATTTCCAATGTGAAGAATTGGGTACTTAAGGCCAGCAGTCAGAATAATGGTGTTTTAAAAGACACGGCCAATGGTGCGGATATCGCTTATAAAGTTACTGTTGGTAGTCTATTTACTAAACAACAGCTAACAAGCGGGGGTATCACGTCTGGTCCACAGTCGAAGACACCAAAAGCGGGAACAGCTTATAAGTTTAGTATCGACATTGATGCCCCGAGCGAACTTTATCAGGCTGGTACTTACAGCGATGTTATCACCTTGACGATCAGCAATCAGTAATCCGTAACAGAGTGATTACAGGAAGGCCGTCCGGGCAAAACCGGGCGGCCTTTCATTTTTAGGTAGCTATTCTTGCTTTTTGTCCATGTTCTTACTTTTGTGGCTTGTCTATAGCGCCGTTCAGCAACTCTGTAGTCCAAGTCCTTGTTCGCTTTCCTATTTTTCTATACTTTTAACTTATGAATCGAAATTCTGTGCTGCGCCGTCCTTTCAAGTTTAAATACTTCAATGCGACATTGTATTTGATCGCAGTCAATGTGCTTATCTTTGCTCTGCAATATATTTGGCCCTTACTTACATATTTGCTTGCTCTAAACCCTGGTGCCGTTGCTTCGGGCTGGGTATGGCAGCTCTTTACCTACATGTTTGCCCATGCGAATCTGACGCACCTCATAGTCAATATGTTGGGGCTGTATTTCTTCGGTAGGCCTGTGGAGCATAGTCTTGGCAGCTATGAATTCTTGCTCTATTACCTTGGCTCGGGACTGTTTGCAGGCATTGCGTCTTTTGCTATCTATTTGCTTTCGGGAGCATGGAATACATATCTACTTGGCGCTTCGGGGGCGATTTTTTCACTGTTGCTCGCTTTTGCGGTGCTATATCCGAGGGCGATGGTATATGTTTATGGCATAATTCCTCTAAGAGCTCCTGTCATGGTGATAGGATATACATTGATCGAGATATTTTCGTCTTTCTTGGGTGCGGCAAGCTCCGTAGCACATCTTACTCATCTGGCGGGTTTTGTTGCTGGAGCAGCTTATTTCCCTATTCGCTTAGGGGTAAATCCCTTAAAAAGGCTCAGCGATCGCTAAACCTGCGATTCTCTACTTCATAATGCATGTCTTCGAGAAGGTCCATGACGGTATCTACAATGGCTTGTTTTTTATCCTCAAGGAATCGAAGATCATATCGCACCGAATTCAGGAATTCCTTGTTATCGTGGACAGGGCTTACATTGTAGATTATGCGGTCTCTCTGAAGAATATCGTCTTCCATGGCTCCAGAAGGGTTGAGTCTTAGAATGTTGCCATTGATCGACACGAGGCAGAATTTAGAAAAAGATTTGATGTAGGAGGCTATTTCGCGAACGCCGCGTTTAGAAGAAGGGTCCCATGGCCGATAACGCGTTCCTGCAGGGAAAACTAGAATCATTTTGCTATTGTGTTTAGCGCCCTCGAGGGCTCTCATTGCTGCGCGATTTATCGAGATACTTCGCTTCATTTCTTGGTATAGCTCGATCGGGTCTGTGAGTTTTTCTCTTATTATCTGCATTGAACGTGAAGGATAGATGACTATTCTGGTATATGCTCGGGTAAACGCATTTACAGCTGGATTTTCCTCGTTCAGCTTGATACCCGCAATCGCTACTATATCTGAAGCGAGCTTCTTGCCTTCCTCTCCTTCCTGTCGCAAAAGATAATGAAATACAGGCAGGTCGAAGTTCGAATAATGCTCCATTAGGAGTAATGTAGATTCGCCATTTTTAGCATGTTCGTATAGGCTTTTGAGGTTATCCAGACCTTCGATCTTCGAACCATCTTCCAGATGGTCCGCGATTATCGCATCGATAAAAGGGAGTATTTGGCCTATGCCTTCTTGATATACATTTAGCTCCGAGATACGAGCTTCTTTGGGGACACGGGCAATAATCTCGCCCACTAGAGGAGCATATTTGCTCTTGATTGTGTCCATGGCATCCTTGATTATAGACTATAGGTGTTTTGGTAAAGGGTGTCAATTTATCTTGGTCATAACCTTATTTGG
>DMNL01000060.1 GCA_003452735.1 Spirochaetaceae bacterium | reverse complement strand
ACAAGGCTTAAAGCTCTCCACTCGCGGCGGGTGCTATAAGTACCTTCGTAAGGTGCATATATCTCAGCAGGAGAGAATGGAACTCCAGAATCTTCAGACCAGAGACCATTTTCTACAGCAAAGCTCTTTATGTTCGGAGAGTACATATAGTTTTCATGGTCATTGAAATCTATGTGGTCGATGCGAGCCCTATTTGCAGCAACAAAGAAAGCATTGGACGGAATGCGAACCGCGGCCCAAAGGTCTAGTCCGTAGAATTCAGCAATCCATACTTCCTTGCCATCAGCTACATCCATTGTTTCGCCAGGGTCTTTCCATCCGTATTTCTCTACCAGGTCTCCCATTATTTGAATGGCTTCTCTAGCGGTAGATGCTCGCTCCAGAGCAATATCCTGAGCATTCCAACAATCGATCAATCCTGTATTGTTTCCAAAGATTAGCTTATAGGTCTTCTTGCGAAGATCCGTAGATTGATCGAAATTGAAGGTGCTCTCGCCCATTGCCACACCTTTCTCGTTGATAAATGAATAGCGAGAATGGAAATAGGCGTAAGTTTCAGGAGCTTGTGGAATTTCTGAGACTAGCATGCCATTCCCATAATCCTTCACTTCGGGATACTTGCCGAAATCTCCATAATTATGCGAGTCAATGACAAGATCTCGAGTCGACCCTTCTGGCCATTTTTGCCCTGGAATTATCCAAAGGCGAAAGTCTGCCGATGTAGAATCGTCGTTGTGAGTGACTATTGTCGAGCCATCGACGGTCGCATCTGCGCCAACGCCAACGATAGTGCATGCAAACGATGACTGTGCACTAAATACGAATAGGGCTATCGTCAGCAGCATTACAAATTTCTTCATATCGCACTCCTTTCTTGGGGAATACCCCATATTCTCTTGTCTCCGCTTACCTTTTGATAAAATACTCTATCTTAGGTTAGCGGCGGCATAGATTCAAATTTCAGATATTTCCGGCCTATGTAATTTTTCTGTTTTTCTTAATTGCTCATATCTTGAATACAAAACTGGGGTCTGCATTATCAGGATCATGGAAGAAGTATCCACAATCATGCTCTTTGAGATCTTCATAGGTCGGCCACTCAACAATCACTTCCTTTTCTGGATAGAACTGATTCATCTGATTTATTACTTCAAGAGCTCCTGAAAGGTGTCGTCCGCAGCGATACCAAAGAGGAGAGCCAAAATCAAGGCTATATGGTACATAGGTGAGCCCGTGCTTCGCTGCAGTGGCTAAAAACTCATCCTTCCCTTCCGTGAAGAGCTCCTCTGTCATAGGTCCTACCACGCGATCGATAAAAGGCTCTGGAGTCTCCATAAGTACAGCAAGAGTATCGCTGAAATCGCCCCATTCGCGGTGAGACAATCCACGAAGGCCTTTTGGAGAAGACTCGCATTTCATATCGAAACTGGTAGCTGTAAGCGTCATTGCGGCCATCATTGCAATGTCAAATGAACGCTCGTGTGCCACATAGGTAGCTACCACGGGATACATGATCGATGCTTCGTGAACGTCTATTGATATGTCGATATTCTCTTTGCGGATAAGCTCCATTATTGCATAGGAAGCTCGCTCTGTGAGAGTACCATTTTCCCTTCCTGGATAGGTTCGATTCATGTTTCGAATATCCTGATAGGACAAGTTCTGCCTCGATGGATAGTGGACAAATGTGAAAGGATCAGGCCATTGGTCGAGAGGATTAGTTCCACGATCTCCAATTCGCAGCGTTTTCTCTCCAAAAGACGTAGGAACATGAAAGAACTTAGGATAGGCATTCCCCAACATGCCTGTGGTCGATCCGCTTCGGTTACCCTGTGGTATTACAAATACTTTCCCCTTCGTTACCTTAATATTCTCCATCAAAATATAGGCAGAGAGACTTGTCGCTGGTTCATAAGGATGGACATTGGCCATGTAGAGAACCTTGCCTCCAGGAACACCTGAATCGTAGACGAATATCGGAGTATCCATCCACGTTCCTTTTAGGCTCGCAAGGTAATCGCTTAGCATCTTTACCTCGGTCAAACCAGGAGCCGAAACAAAGGTCTCTTTGAAGTGTCGGAGTTCGTAAAATTCTCTTCCTCCGAAGAAGGCGAATATCAGTGCGATTACAAGACATATTACTTTAAAATATGGAAAAGATTTCTTCTCCTCCATGCTATTATCCTTTTTCATAGCTCCCTCCTCTTATTTGATGCCTAACACGCGCAAGAGAAAGGGAATAATGCAATAAGCATATACAATGTCGTACACTCGGCCAGTTCGCGATGTCCTCTTGAATAAATTCCTCAAAAGGAAAAGACCTATTAAAGCGGCTAGCATAAAGTAGATTATATGTATTACTTGTTCAAGAAAAACCATACGTTTCTCCTCATTTAAGGAAGCTGAGCTTATTAGGAATAATCAGCATGATGAGTGCCAAACCTCCAAGCACAAGCAAAGGCAGCAATATCTGTTTTAGGAAAGACATATAAGAGCCTTTGTAACCCACTGTCTCGATGGACACACGTCCCACAATTCTAGAGGGAGGAAGACAATCGCCAATAGGAAAAATAAGGCTTAGCGCGGCACATATCACAGTAGTATCCATTCCTGCTGCATTGAACATAAAGATAAGTGGAGTACCGAATATGATAGCGCTTCCATAGCTAAGGCATCCTTGTGCAAAGGGACAGAACAAGAGCACAGTGAGAAATATGAGAATCTTAGGCAGAGTTATAAAAGTTATGCTAAGAAGCCCGCGTACACCAGTAGCAGCCATTACATTGATCAGCACACCAACGCTTATCACCGTAGCAACCAATGGAAAAACCTGTTCGATAGTGCCCGCAATGACGCCATAGTAATCCTTCAACGAGGTCTTCTTAGGGTTGCATAAGACAGCAACGATTGTGGCAATTACAAACATTAGAGGAAGCCCCAAAACCGGTATAGAAAAAGGCGCATACAATGATAGTAGTATTAATGCAATTAGAACCACGAGTGGGCATAGAATTCTAAACCAGCCCATGTCCGATACCGCTTCAGGAAGCTCTGCAAGTATTTTTTCTTTGCTTTCAGGCTTTGTACCATGGCCAAGGTAGATTATGGTAAAGGCACCTACAATCAGAATTGGAATAAGCAGCAGCTTTTCAAATCCAACATACGGCATGTTCGCCTGCGCGGTCATCATCATTGTCCAAATATTGATAGGCGGAGCTGCTGCAGAGAGAATAGCAAAGATGAATACGAAAGCCGCTGTCTTCTTGTCAGAAAGACCCATATAGCGAACAACTGTGGCCACAAGGCCGCCAACTACGAATACCGAGACGCTCCCTGCTCCTGTCAGCGCTCCTGGAATAAGCATAAAGATTGCCATACAGATTAGAAGGACCCATTTATTGTCTACACGTTGGACTAATTTTCTGGTCACTATGTTTATAGACCCTGAATATGAATAGATATTGATAAATACCGAAGCGCAAACAAACAATATAGCAAGATCAAAATTGGTGAATAGTCCTTCTACGAGAATCCGCACAGGCAAACCAAGACCAGCTACCAAGGCACCCACAATAGCGGTTATCACCATCGAAATCTCAGGCGATTTTAGCTTCCAGCTAGAAAGTGCAAATGAGACTACCATGGCAGCAAGTACAATTGATGTCTTAAGATACATATTTATCCTTCTTTATCAAGATGATGCCCATATTCGATATGAGCG
>DMNL01000008.1 GCA_003452735.1 Spirochaetaceae bacterium | reverse complement strand
TGCGGGATGGTTAACCCTTCAAGGATGTTTCTACAGCGATTTGTGGCAGAACCACCAATCGAAGCCTTCATAATGCTGAAGGCGATCTGCCGCCTCGGCAACTGTCTTTGGCGGCGGAATAATCACGTGGTCGCCAATTAGCTCATTATTTGGCCAATTTGCCGGCATGCTGACATGATTCTTATCCGAGATCTGTAATGCCTTTACTGCTCGAAGAACCTCTGGCATAAATCGTCCTATTTCTTGTGGATAATAGAGTATAAGACGAATAATGCCATTCGGATCTACAATGTAGACTGCTCGCACAGTATTAGTGCCTTTCCCGGGGTGAAGCATGCCAAGGGTCATTGCGATAGCATCGTTTGCTGCGGCAAGAGGGAAGGTTATTTCGACACCGAGCTTTTCCTTTATCCACTCTAGCCATTTGATATGGCTTGTTATTTGATCTATCGACATTCCGATCAGCTTGACGCCGAGCTTTTCGAATTCTGGAATCAGTTTCTGAAAAGCTACAAATTCGCTTGTGCACACAGGGGTAAAGTCGGCGGGATGGCTGAAAAGAATGAACCACGAACCTTTAAGATCTCCAGGTAGATTTAGCATTCCTTGCGTAGTCTGAAGGCTGACCTGAGGGAATGGATCCCCTAAAAGCGGCATATGTACTGCTTGTTGTTCCATAGCAACTCTCCTTTTAGAACAAGATTTCTGCATTGTGATGCATC
The DNA here is from genome assembly GCA_003452735.1 of Spirochaetaceae bacterium. Classification (GTDB taxonomy): domain Bacteria; phylum Spirochaetota; class Spirochaetia; order Treponematales; family Rectinemataceae; genus Rectinema. The sequence goes on along the minus strand of DMNL01000008.1, from coordinate 1,782 downwards.
CTATTCTCTTTGGGAGAAATAGGCACAAGAATTTTAAGCAAGAATAGTGCCAATTATCTGCAAAAAATAATAAGGGTCTTTAAATTTCTAAGTCTTTATCGCTCAATCCTTTTTCAGATGATTATCATTCACTGATGGGTAAGAGCATAGGATAAAAGGAGAGAGTTATCTTGACAGCACCGAAATATCGGTATTAAATGACTGTATGTCGTTGGATACTGATAATTCGGTACTCTATCCCAATAATGCTCCTTTGGGATTGTTGTCTTTAGGCGCGAGAACCCAATTGCTGCAACCGGATAGAGTACTCGAGATAGTATTTCAATCCTTGAAAGAACTAGTCGACTACGAGCTTGCTGTGGTTTTATCCATCGAACAAGGAAATGTGCTTAGAGTCCGAAAAGCTTTCGGTCCGCTAGCAATACCAGCACTAGAAAATTTTTCTATTAGTCTCGATCAGCGTAAAGATATCGCAGAGATTCTCCAATCTAAGCGACCTAAGCTTTTCCATCAGTCGGAAGCACATATAGATACTTATTACGGAATTATCGATTTGCCATCCGGGCATTCATGCCTTGTTTCGCCACTCTATATTGAAGACCTTCTTGTGGGCATGCTTACCATTGACCATCGTTCCTGTAATCGATTCTCACCATCTATTGTGCAGTTTGTTGGAACAATCTCGAGACTTATTTCGGTGTCGCTTATTCAGACAGACGCTTCTACAGATCTTTTGAAACGCACTCGTGTGATTCTCGATGAACGAAATAGACTACTCGATGAGAATGCACAGGTATTTCATGACCTCATAGGCGTTTCTCCAACATGGATGCGCGTCCTGGATGATATACGACTTGTCGCGGCTTCAGAGCTCCCCATCTTCATTACGGGGGAGACTGGCACTGGCAAAGAACAAGTAGCAAGAACCATTCATGCGATGTCGACCCGAAATCAAGGCCCCTTTATAGCTGTCAATTGTTCCGGCCTCGTGACCACACTTGCCGAGAGCGAGCTTTTTGGTCATGAAAAGGGGGCTTTTACAGGCGCTACTACCTCCAGACGAGGCCGATTCGAAATTGCCGATGGTGGTACTCTTTTTCTCGACGAATTGGGAGATTTGCCGCTCGAGATTCAGCCTAAACTTTTGCGCGTATTACAGGATGGCATAATAGAGCGCGTCGGAGCTGAGCATCCTCTCCATGTCGATGTCCGTATCATCGCCGCAACGAACAAAAATCTCGAAGATGAAATGACAAAAGGCAACTTCCGAGAAGATCTATGGTATAGGATAAATGTTTTCCCAATTCACCTTCCACCCCTTCGCGAACGCGATCATGATGCAATACTCATTGCTCAATATTTCCTAGAAAAAATAAGAAAAAGGCCAGGATATGGCTTAGTGGAATTCTCCGATCAAGCGATAGACAAGATTTTGCAAATCCCCTGGTATGGCAATGTTCGCGAGCTAAGAAATAGCATAGAGCGTGCCGCTATTCTTGCAAGAGGAGGCATTATTCACGCAGAGCATATAATTTCCTATAGAGACCAAAGACAAGCGATGCATGAGAATGTGCTCATAGAAAAAAGCGAAATAGGATCACTAGAGGAAATCGAGAAACATCATATCGAGAAGATCCTCATGCAAACCAATGGAAAAATCTATGGTACCGATGGAGCTGCCGCAATACTCGGTCTCAAACCCAGCACCCTTCAAAGCAAAATGAAGAAATTAGGAATCCAGCGACCTGCAAGATCGTGAGCTAAGAGCTGCTTATTAATTGG
>DMNL01000126.1 GCA_003452735.1 Spirochaetaceae bacterium | reverse complement strand
GCTCATGTATTTGCGCTATCAGCTCGCTTATTATTCTTTGCAGTAAGGGCTCGCCTCCAGTGAGAACGACTCCCTGCACAAGGTGCTTGCGTTTTTCTATTATGGATAGGCATTCATCGAGGGCTAGCAAATCGTCCGCTTCGCCGAGTACGAGTTCTCTATTGTGACACCATGGGCAACGAAAATTGCAGCCTGTAAAGAAAATCACGCTTGCAAGCCTGGCGGGATAATCAAGGAGCGATGTCTTGCGAAAACCTACTCGAATGCGCTCGCCAGATGGCAGCGAACCGTCATAGATTCCACTTGGCGGAGTCCAATCGAACAGCTCTTGGTTCGCCTGGCTTTTGCGGCTTTTCCGGATATTGTGACTTTTCTGACTACTACGGCTTTTCTCGCTTTTGTCCATTGTGTTCATGAATGCATGTTTTCCTGCGCCACAAAAAATTTCTTGAGCTCTGTTACATTACACAGGCGCGCTGCTATCTCTCCATTTTCACTGAGTACGAGGACGGTTGGTGTAGAATATATTTCAAATCGAGAAGCCTGAGACATTCCTTCCTGCGAATCGGCATCGATTTCCTCGAAATCAATATTGCCAGCTAGAGCCCTTCTTACCGGTGGACAGTTCGGACAGCTTTTCCTCGCAAAAAGAAGCACTCTGGAAGCGCCATTATGATTACTATTATGATGTACCTTGCTTTTATCTCGTTCAGTGCCATCATAATGCACCTCGCTTTTATCTTGCTCAATAACATCATCCTGCGCCTTGTGCTTTTCGCCCTCAATGCCATCATCCAGCGTCCCGCTTGCATAATGCTCGGGGCTATGAGACTCCGCCGAGTCATCCCTCTGCTCAGGGCTATCAGACTCCGCCTTGCAATCCCTCTGCGCTAGGCTATTGCACGTCGCTCTTTCGTTCGGTTTTGAGTCGGGATCGAATACGCGCCTTTCCTTATATTCTGCCCTTTTGCCTGCATTCCAGTTCTTCACCGAACGATAATACCCGACTATGCGGCTATAGACTTCGGTTCTTGTCCCGAGAATCTGGGCGCCCTCGCCCATCTTCTCGCCCCTTTGCTCCATTTTTCTACGCTCTTCTGCGGCGCATAGTGGGCAAAAAAAGTGTTCTCCGGCGAGATAGCCATGTATCGGACAAATGGAATAGGTTGGAGAGATGGTAAAATAAGGGATTCTATATGAATAGGCTATAGTCTTTACAAGCTGAGAGCATGCTCGCCAGTCAGAGATGGCTTCACCAAGGAATACATGGAAGACCGTTCCGCCTGTATAGACTGTCTGCAACTCCTCTTGCAGGTCGAGCGCATCGAAAATGTCGGAGGTATATCCAACGGGAAGCTGTGAGGAATTCGTGTAATAGGGCTCATCGGCGCCAGAGGTTATGATCTCCGGATACCTTTCCTTATCGTGCTTTGCAAGTCTATAGGAGGTAGACTCCGCAGGCGTTGCTTCCAGGTTGAATAGATCTCCCGTTTCTTCCTGAAAATCGGCAAGCCTGATCTTCATGTATTTAAGAAGCTTAAGAGCAAAATCTCTCCCTTCTTCCGTAGCCGTTGTGACTGATGAGGAAAAGAAATTTTGAAGGCATTCGTTCATCCCCACAATGCCAATCGTACTAAAGTGATTCTCGAAAGTCCTTAGATACCGTTTTGTATAAGGAAACAGACCCGCATCGAGCAAGCGCTGAATAACCTTGCGCTTTATAACAAGACTTCTCTTTGCTTTTTCCATCAGCTCATCGAGTCGGCTGAAGAATTCTTTTTCGTTTCGCGAAAGATAACCAATTCTGGGCAAATTGATCGTCACGACGCCTATCGAGCCAGTGAGCTCATCGGCTCCGAATAGCCCGCCGCCTTTTTTCCGAAGTTCTCGCTTATCCAGCCTGAGCCTACAGCACATACTGCGGACATCGGCTGGATTCAGATCAGAATTGATAAAATTCTGAAAATAGGGTGTGCCATATTTAGCCGTCATTTCGAACAAAAGCTTTGCATTCGGGGAGTCCCAGTCGAAATCGCGTGTCACATTATAGGTAGGTATGGGATATTGAAAGCCTCTGCCCGATGCATCTCCTTCGAGCATGAGTTCGATAAAAGCCCTGTTAATCCTGTCCATTTCTGGCTTGCAATCGCCATAACAAAAATCGAGTTCCTTTCCCCCTACAATGGCTGGTTTTTCGCGCAGATCCTCCGGCACGGTCCAGTCCAGCGTGATATTCGTAAAAGGCGCCTGACTCCCCCAGCGCGATGGCGTGTTTACCCCAAAGACAAAGCTCTGAAGGCTCTGTTTTATCTCCTTGTCGCTCAAGTTGTCCACTCTCACAAAGGGGGCGAGATAGGTATCAAAAGAGCTGAAGGCCTGGGCTCCAGCCCATTCATTCTGAAGAATTCCAAGAAAATTCACCATTTGATTGGCGAGAGTGGAAAGATGACTTGCCGGCTTCGATGAAATCTTGTCAGGAATACCGCCCAGCCCTTCGCGGATCAAATCCCTCAAAGACCAGCCTGCGCAGTAACCCGAGAACATGGAAAGATCGTGGATATGAAAGTCGGCATTTCGATGAGCTTCTGCGATATCTTTCGGGTATATCTGCGTGAGCCAGTAGTTCGCTGTTACGCTTCCCGAATTATGCAGAATAAGCCCACCAAGCGAATAGTTGACATTGGCATTCTCATTGACGCGCCAGTCCGATCGAGCGAGATATCCATTCATGGTCGCCGAAATGTCCAACATAAGCTTCTTTGTGTCGCGAATTGCTTCATGCCGGGCTCGGTATAGGATATAAGCCTTCGCAACTGCAGTCTCTCTCTGTTCGATCAGAATGGTTTCGACTATATCCTGAATCTCCTCGATAGCTGGTATAGAGTTAGGATGGCGAGCCTGAATTAGTTCCTTAATCTTTTTCTCCGCAAGGTCTGTGTATAGAACAGGTTTGCTATTCCCTTGATTATCAAGGATCGATGTATTCGTTGCGACGAATGCTTTTTCTATGGCTTTCTCTATTTTATGTCTATCGTAACCCACCACTTCTCCAGAGCGTTTCACCACGCTCTTTATAGGCGGAACAACTTGCCATTCCAGAAAATCGGGTCCAAAAAGGCTAGGAATCTCTGTTCCTTTCGTCATATCTCGATTACCTCTACTATATATTGTGTGCTATGCCAGCAAAGACACAATATATATTGGTCATTGGGCGGACGCAAGAGGCAAAAGTATCAAGAATCTTAAATATTCTTAATTTAGCGAACCCGGATTAGGCTTCATCTGTTTTGAATTCTTTTACATTGTTGACGGTTTCGGCACCCCGCCTTATAATTTTAAGCTAAGAATATTAGGGGGTCCCCATGAAAGGCAAAAGATATTTCGTGGTTATTGCGGCAGTCATGATCATTGCCTCCGCAATCAATGTCTTCGGCGCTGGTCCTGCAGTAAAGACAGACCGGGTCGTGTACCTCATAAATGGCGCTCTCGGCGACAATGCATTCTATGATTCCGGAGAGGCGGGCATCAAGAACATCGAGAAGAACTATAAGGTTCAGACTCGCACTATCGAATGTAACTTCGATGCAGGAAAGTTCCAGCCTGCACTAGATGCGGCAGTCCAGTACGCCGACGTGATTTTCGTCATCTCCTATGGCTTCGAAGATCAGCTCATGGCGATAGCGGATAAATATCCCAATAAGGTTTTCGTCAACATCGATACGATAGTCGAAAATCCGAAAAAGACTATCACATCGGTCTTCTTTCTTGCCGAGCAGAGTTCCTATCTTGCAGGCATGACCGCAGCACTTGCCACTATGGAGACCTCGCTAAAAGGCGTAAACAAAGACAAAATCATAGGCGTCATTGGAGGCGATACAGACCCAATAGTCAGTGCATTTGTCTTCGGTTATCAGCAGGGCGCCAAAGCGGTGGACAAGAACATAAAGGTGCTGACCAAATCGCTTGGCGGGGCTTGGGATGATTCGGCAAAAGGCAAACAGGCCGCACTACAGCTCTACGATCAGAAAGCTGATGTTATCTACCAGGTAGCAGCCGCCGCGGGTATCGGTGTACTGCAAGCAGCAGCAGAGCGCGGGCTTTATGCTATTGGCGTCGATACAAACCAGAACGACCTAGAACCAGGTCACGTCATTGCCAGTGCGGTGAAGAATGTCGGCGCCAGCATAGAGTCGGTCTTTAAGACCATCATGGATGGTACATATAAACCTGGTGTCATCATCAACGCAGATCTTGCAAGCGGTGGTGTAGACCTCGTCTTCGATGCAAAACAGCAGGTTCTTCCCAAAAAAATCGTCGACAAGGTCAAGACAGCACGCCAGCAGATCATAGATGGAAAGCTGAAGGTTCCTCTATACAATGGCGAGAATGTCTGGCAGTGATGATCGTCTAGGATCCGAAGCTGATTCCATAGGCCTGTCAGAATAATATTGGCGCTTGTCAGAAAAAGGTGGGCGCTGCTAGCAGAGAGCCATAAGATTAAGCTGGGCGCTGCTAATTGAGAACTATGCGCGCTCACCTTCCAGCGCTTTCTTTCGCCAAGGACAAGTCCAATGCCAAGAGCAAGCCCAATATTAAAGATAGGCCCAATCTTTTTTCTATATCATTGATTTTTAATTGAAAGTGGCAACTCATGGATGATTTTATTTCGCTTGAACATATTGTCAAAGTATATCCGCCCAATGTCCTCGCGGTAGACAATGTCTCCGTCGGATTTCGAAAAGGCGAAATACATTCGATAATAGGAGAGAACGGCGCTGGCAAAAGCACGTTGATGAAGATCCTTTATGGTCTAGTGCCATTCGATTCCGGTACCGTCCGTCTAAACGGCAATGCTGTTCACTTCAAGAAGCCCGCCGATGCGATAGCGATGGGCATTGGAATGGTTCATCAGGAAATCGAGCTCATCTCTCAGTACAAGGTCTGGCAAAATGTCGTGCTCGGCGCGGAGCCCATTCGGGGCTCTGCAGGCAAGCTAGACGTCAAGCAAGCAATCGAGCTCGTGCGAGCAAAAGTCGACGAATTTCAGTTCAACATCGATCCCGAGGCCATCGTTGACCGCATCTCCGTCGCCGCTCGCCAGAAGGTCGAAATTCTCAAACTGCTCTACCGAAATGTCTCGGTTCTCATACTAGACGAACCGACATCGGTGTTGGCTCCTCAGGAAATTCCTCAGCTTTTTTCCGAGCTAAAGCGTCTGCGCGACAAAGGCACTACGATTCTTTTCATTTCCCATCGGCTCGATGAAGTGCTCGAGCTCAGCGATCGAATAACCGTCATGCGTAAGGGCAAAAAAATCGCAACTGTGGCCGCTGCGGAAACAAGCAAGGCAGAGCTCGCTCAGATGATGGTCGGCAGGCAGGTCATCTTTACCTCTAAGCGCGCTCCTCATGAGAGCGGATCGAAGATGTTCGAAACGAAGAATCTGAACCTTGTGCGACGCGATGGTCTTAAACTTCTTGATGATATTTCGTTTTCGGTTCACGCAGGCGAAATTGTCGGCATAGCAGGTGTGGAAGGCAATGGTCAGTTCGAACTGGTCAACTGTATCATGGGATTGACCGAGCCAAGCGGCGGGCATATAGAAGTCGGCAACAAGGAAATCACTCGACTTACCATTCTCGAACGGCGCAAATTGATTTCCTTTGTGCCGCAAGATAGGGCCAAGATGGGAGCTAGTATTCCCGCTTCGATATTGGACAATGCCATAATGACACACCATCGACTTAATCCGGATTTTTCGAAATGGAGAGGCCTTGTACTAAACTACCGCACTGCGCGGACTTTTGTCGAATCTCTTGCCGAGCGCTTTTCTGTGCAGATGGCATCATATCAGAACCCATTTAGATCGCTATCTGGAGGCAACCAGCAAAAGGCAATCCTTGGCCGCGAGCTATTGTTGCCCACTCCTTTCTTCTTGATGGATCAGCCAACTCGAGGGCTAGATGTTGGATCGATCGAGTATGTGCATGATCAGATTCTCTCTATGCGCCAGGAAAATCGAGCCATTCTTGTCATCTCTGCGGATCTCGAAGAACTTTTTTTAATCGCAGATAGAATACTCGTGATGCATCGCGGAAGAATAGTGGCGGATCTTGTTACCGACCAGACCTCGATCGAAGAAGTTGGGCGCTATATGCTAGAAGGGAAGCTTACAGCATGATACGCAAAATAATCAGTGGTGTGCTTGGTGTCGTAATCGCGCTGGCGGTAGGTGCTCTTATCATGTTGCTGCAAGGTTATGAGCCTTTAGCAACATACGGAGCTCTGGCGCAATTTTCGATTGGCGGGCTTGGGCCATTTACTACTACCCTAAAGAACGCCGTGCCGCTTGTGCTAACTGGACTGTCCGCAGCAATAGCTTTTGCCTCCGGGCCTGTCAACCTAGGACAGCCCGGGCAGTTCGCATTCGGAGCTCTTGCGGCGACGCTGGCAGGGCTCTATACAAACCTTCCGCCATTTCTCGAAATTCCACTTCTCATGCTATGCGCTATCGCAGGTGGCGCGCTATGGTCGGGTCTAGCGGCCCTTTTACGCCAAGCCTTCGACATGAGCGAATTCATTGTCACTCTAATGCTCAACATGATTGCGGATTTCTTTACTGCATGGGCAATTGCATATCCTTTTATGGACAAGAAGGCATTCTCGCCCATGACCCCGCCTATTGCCAAGAGTGGCTGGATGCCTGAAATAGGATCTTTGAGCTCATCTGTTATTGTGATGCTTATGTCTGTGGCTATCATGTGGTTCGTTTTTCAGCGCTGGCGCGCGGGCTATGAGTGGCGCATCACAGGTCAGAATTCGCTCTTTGCGCGTATTGGCGGCTGCGATGTGCGAGGCAATTTCGTCGCGGTAATGCTGGTCACCGGTGCACTTGCCGGGCTTGCGGGCGGGCTTGTGGTAATGGCCGGTCCGCATAGATTCATCAAAGGGCTTGGCGCCAACTATGCATGGGATGGAATAATGGTCGCTATTATGGCGAACAATGGGCTTGTGGAGACGCTCATCTATGGCATCTTTGTATCGGCGATTCAGACGGGAGCGCTGGGCATGGAGTTAATAACTAATGTTCCAAGCGAGATAGCGCAGGTGCTTCAAGCGGTACTCGTGCTCGTCATAGTGGCTACGCGCGAATACGCAGTGTTGGCCTTCGATAAACTCGCAGCCCGACGTCAAGCAAGGGAGCATGCAGCATGAATATCGTAATTGGCTTAATAGTAGGCATGATTTCCGGAGCAACTCCCATTCTGCTTGCTGCACTCGGCGGAACTCTGACATTTTACGCAGGCATCTTTAACATTGCCATGGAAGGCATGATGCTCATGGCTGCATTCTTCGCGGTTCTGGGCTCTTTCTTGTTTCATTCCTGGGTGATTGGGCTTGTATGCGCCATAGCGGGAGCTATGATTCTAGCTTTGATCTTTATTTTCTTTT
>DMNL01000160.1 GCA_003452735.1 Spirochaetaceae bacterium | reverse complement strand
CCGATCTCTTTGGCTATCCCATTCATCGAAACACTCTCTCCTTTGGCAGCAAAAAGCCTCTTCGCAGTCTCAAGAATAAGCGTTCGCTTTTCTTTTGTCTTGATGCGAGCCATTATTTGTAATCTCCTTTATTTGCACAATCAAAACACAATATTATCCTAAAATCAACATATTGCAATATCAATTTATATGAGGTTATCGTAATTTATATAAATATTTTCTCTATTATGACATAAATATATTTATACTTGTGCACATTGACATTTTTTATAAATTGGAATTATTATCTTCATGACTTTTTATTTAATGTGTTAAAATTTTATTGAGGTTCGGGAGGATATTCCGAATGGAATCTGGCTGTAAGTCGAATAATATTACAAAAATAAGAGCGATAAAGCTTGTATTTGTTGCTTCTTTCTGTGTTGTATTATTTTTTGTTATTTCTAAAACTGCAAGGTTATACGAAACCAAATCAATATATAAATCGGATAATAAATCATCGAGTATTTTGTTTTCTATAAATCTTGGCAATATATATGATTATGATGATCCTATTTCAAAGCTTTATTCAAATCCAAAGACAAAAGATGAAGTTCTTAAATTCTTTTCTACTATGACTAATTCAGAACGTGTTGCCAAAGCTATTTTGGATAATGCTGTGGCTCACAATATGCGGCCTAGCCTTGCTTTTGCTGTAGCCTATGTGGAAAGCCGATACAATCCGAGAGCTCGATCTACCAATCGAACGGGCACACTAAACAGCGGCCTTTTCCAGCTTAATTCTTCTGTATATGGCAAGGTGAACGAAAAACTGATCTACGATCCATATCAAAATGCAAAGCTCGGAATAGGACATCTCCAGGAATATATCAATCTAAATGGGGATGAATTCTCTGCTCTTGCTGCATATAACGCGGGAATAACCAGGATCTCAGAAAAAGGTATACCTGATGTGACTTTTAAATATATCTCCGAAGTATCTATTATGGAGCATAAAATTATGAACTTCTTTATCGCTAGCATTGCTCTTAGCGAATCAATGAAGCTTTGATTCGTTTTGTTCTCTATTTCTTTCAAAAGTTGGACTTATCATATTATCGACAAAAGGAGAAAGCGCTTCTTGAAGCCCTGCAGCTTCCTTTCGGCCAAGTACCACAAGACGAAATACAGCAGCCTCTACAAGTGCAAAAAACATCTCAACTGTGCCTTTTACCGAGGATGATTCTTTGAACTCGCCGCGCTTTATTCCTTCAATAACAATATCTGCAAGGATATGCCGCATGCGGACAGTTCGGCGCCTTACTTTTTCGTCTGGATTTCCTCCAGAAGCCTTTAATCTCAGCAGATAATCCATTACTACCGAGAGCATTTTCGATTCTCTCTCGCAGGCTTCAACTAAAATTTCGCTTATCTTTAGTATTTTTTCGCCGCTTGTTAGGCGCTGATCTTGGGCAATAAGCGCTATCTGCGTCTCGAGAGAGGAAAGAAAACGCTTTATGCTTTCGCCAAAGATTTGTTTCTTGTTGTCGAAATAGAGATATAGGATCGTTCTATTGATTCCACATCTTTCGGCGATCTTCTGGAAAGTCGTATCTGCATAACCTTCTTCTATAAATACATCGAGTGCTTTTTCTAGAATTTCCTGCTTTCTCTTTTCGTGGGCGACTTGAGCAGACAAATCGACCTCCTTTGTCAAATTGTTATGATAACAGAAGATCTAATCTTAGTACATCGTCCTATTAAATTCTCTGTCCCTCGCGTTGCTTGCCACAAAAATACCTAGTATAGTTGATATAGGAGCTTATCGATGGCTTTGCAGATTCTTAGAACTTTGCGCTCTCAAAATATTCCTCCTAAGTACCTCTGGACGCCTTCGGGGGCTATCGCCCTGCCCGATGCAGTATCAGCGCGCTTTGTAGCTCAAAAATATAAGCTTTCTGCAGGAGAGCTGAGAGCTCTTTCTTTGATCGATGAGGCTTTTAGGATTATCATCGATCTCTATAGAAAGCAATATTCAAAACTGCTTGAAGAAATTGCACTTAAAGCATTCGCTTCCACAGAAGAAAGCAAAGCGCTTTGGGAAGTGCTTCAAGAATTGATTATAGAATTCCCTCCTGCCCCCATCTACGACGGCCTTGCGGAGCCCAAGGATTGGCTGGAATCGCTGAGCCCCGTTGGAGATGGCTCTAATAGGCCTAATCGAGAGCTCATAATAGAGCAGCTAATCCTAATTCGTCTTTTTAACGAGAATCCGGCATGCAGCCCATATCGATCTCTTTTTGATGACGGAGTCTCCCCAACAGGCATCACATTGCCTGGCTCTATCTCTGCAAAGACTCCTTACTTGCAGGTTTTTGCTCGTCTCGAAGATGCTTTAAAAACCTTGCCTGGCATCTCTTATGGCGATGGGAAAACTCTTGACCTTATCAATTTTTTGCGAGAGCCAGCAAGGAACGCACCTACTTCGCTCAAGGCTCAGCTCGAATGGATAATCAAGAATTGGGGAACCCTTTTAGGCGATTTTAGGCTCAATTTGCTTGCTGGAATCGACATGATAAACGAAGAGACAAGATCGCGTTTTCCACCTGGCCCAGGACCAGCCGTCCCTTATCAGTATACAAGCAACTTGCATGAATATGAAAAATTTAGCCCCGACAAGAATTGGATGCCTTCTCTTGTGCTTCTTGCAAAAAATGTCCTTGTCTGGTTACACCAGCTCTCAAAGATTTACTCAAGAGAGATATCCCGTCTCGATCAGATTCCCGAGGAAGAGCTTATAATCATGGCCGAACGTGGGATAAATGGCCTATGGCTCATCGGAATATGGCAGCGAAGTCCAGCAAGCGAGAAGATAAAAAAGCTGTGTGGAAACTCTGAAGCAGCTGCCTCTGCTTACTCGCTCTTCGACTATGAGATCAGCCCCGAGCTGGGAGGCTGGGAGGCACTAGATATATTCCGCGAGAGATGCGGACAATATGGCATAAGGCTTGCAGCCGATATGGTTCCTAACCATACGGGCATAGATTCGCTCTGGATGCGTACAAGACCAGAGCTTTTCATGAGTCTCTCCTACTGTCCGTTCCCCAGTTATAGTTTCAATGGTCCCGATCTTTCCGGAGATCCATCTATTGGGATTTGGCTCGAAGATCATTATTACAATCGCACCGATGCTGCCGTGGTATTCAAGAGACTCGATCGACATACGGGAGAAGTTCGATACATTTACCATGGCAATGATGGGACCGGCATGCCTTGGAATGATACCGCACAAATAGACTTTCTAAACCATGCTTCGCGCGAGGCTGTAAAAGAGCGAATCCTGTATGTTGCGGCTCATTTCAACATAATCCGCTTTGACGCGGCAATGGTGCTCGCAAAACAGCATATCAGGCGCTTATGGTACCCCGCGCCAGGCTCGGGAGGAGCAATTCCATCGCGCTCAGAGCATGCCATAAGCGATGAGGCATTCGATAAGGCAATGCCAAATGAATTCTGGCGAGAGGTAGTAGATCTATGCGCAGAAAAAGCTCCAGATACGCTTCTCCTTGCGGAGGCATTCTGGCTTATGGAAGGCTATTTCGTGCGAACCCTTGGTATGCACCGTGTATACAATTCCGCCTTTATGAACATGCTTAAGGACGAGAAGAATTCACTATATCGCCTGACTATAAAGAATACACAGGAATTCGATCGCGATATCTTAAAGCGCTTTGTCAATTTTATGAGCAATCCAGACGAGGAGACGGCAGTTGCTCAATTTGGCAAGGGAGATAAATACTTCGGTGTTGCAACGATGCTTGCCACCATGCCAGGACTGCCGATGATTGCGCACGGTCAAATCGAAGGTTTTACAGAAAAGTACGGCATGGAATTTAAGCGTTCTTATTGGGATGAAACACCAGACAGAGATCTTATCGCACGCCATGAACGCGAGATTTTCCCGCTGCTTCGAATGCGCTCGCTTTTCTCTGAAGTGGAAAACTTCTATCTGTTTGATTATATGAGAGAAGATGGAACAATCGACGAAAATGTCTTTGCCTATAGCAATGGCCAGGGAGAGCAGCGAGTTCTAGTGTTCTATAATAACCATTGGGAGCGTACATCGGGGCGAATTCACAGCTCCTCTGCTTTTGCCCAAAAGACCACTGATGGCAAAAAACACCTAAAAACAGTAAGTCTGGCCAGTGCGCTCAAGATCGATTCCTCACCTGGAAATTATGTTATAATGCATGAGATTCGCTCTGGATTATGGTATATATTCCGAAGCGAAGATATTGCTTCCCATGGTTTCAAGGTAGCGCTGGAAGGCTACCAAAACAAGGTTTTCCTTGATATCACAAATGTGCACGACACCGAGGGCAGATACACAAGGCTCTTTGAAATAATTGACTCGAGAGGAATAGCCGACCTGGACGATGCCTTGCTTGAGGCTGACCAACCTGAGCTCTATCGATCGCTCCATAATGCGATCAGCAGCCTCAGCAGCATAGAGACAATTCAAAATCTGTCGAAGGAAGAAGCTATTCAAAGAGCGACCATTTTTTCAGAGATTTTCTTTTCGAGGCTTTGCGAGATTGCAGGAAGCGACGATACTCTCGCTGCATCCCGAAGCGACTCAGTCCGGGCCGCAAGCTCGTGGCTTAAAATAGTGCTCAAACTGCTATATGGAATGTCGGAATCTGACAGCGGTACAAGTACTGCCGCGACGGTTCTTGGCCATGGCGGTAGTGCATCCGATTCGGAATATCAGCAATATAGATTGATCCTCTTGATCTATTCGTTCATGAGGGCTTTGGTAAGGGCTTTCGCCGCAGATGGACTCAATGAGGAAGTAGCTCGCATAGTCAAAGAATATCGAATTTCAAAAAAACTTACAGAATTAGCAATCGGGTTGAGTCG
>DMNL01000110.1 GCA_003452735.1 Spirochaetaceae bacterium | reverse complement strand
GTCTAGCAAATATATGAAAACGTTTTTAGCATCCTGCAAACGATTTCAGTTGCATTTTGTTAAACTTGTTCTATAATATTGTTCTATAATAGACGAGGAACATATAAGGAGGCAATCTATGCGCAAGATTTTTCTTTCGATGCTAGTGCTGTTCTGCCTGTTGCCCTTGATGTCGATCAGCGCGCAGGCAACGCCAGAGTACAAGTCACTAACTGTTTATACGGCTCTGCCGGAATCTGAGCTCCCAACATATTTCAGCCAGTTTGAAAAGGACACCGGAATCAAGATTCAATATGTCAGGCTCTCTGCCGGCGAGTTGCTTGCCCGTATAAGGGCCGAGAAGAACAACCCGCAAGCTACGGTTTGGTTTGGCGGTTCCTACGACAACTTTGTGCCAGCAATCGACGAGGGTCTGCTTGAAGCCTATCAGTCCCCAGAACTTGCAAACATTCCGAAGGTCTACTGGGACGCCAAGGGCTATGCGAATCCCTTCTATGTAGGAGCAATTGGCTTTGCATGCAATACCGATTGGTTCAAGAAAAAAGGCCTTGCCTACCCTGCCTCTTGGGATGATCTATTGAAGCCCGAATTCAAAGGCCAGATCTCGATGGCCCACCCAAGTACTTCAGGAACTTCCTATACAATTCTTGCAACTATCGTCCAGATGCGTGGAGAAGAAGCTACTTGGAAATACTTTACCGCTCTAAACCAGAACATCCGTCAGTACACCAAATCAGGGACGACTCCTCCTATGGATGTAGGCCTTGGCGAAGCTGCCATTGGAATTACCTTCTCCCATGATGGCCTCAAGCCTGCATTCGAAGGCTATCCTGTTGCCTTATCCTTCCCTAAAGATGGCACAGGTTATGAAATCGGCTGCATGGCGCTTATAAAGAATGGCCCATCAAAAGAAGTAGCCAATGGTAAGCGGTTTATCGACTGGATGTTGTCGAAGCGTGGACAGGATCTCTTCGAGACTTCCAAATCCTTTAGAATACCAGTTAATTCACAGGCAACTCCTCCCAAGGGCTCAATTTCGGTCGATAGCCTCAAGGTTATCAACTATGATCCTGTATGGGCCGGTCAGAATAGAAATCGATTGATCGAGCAATTCAATAAAGTAGTCGCAGCAGCAAGCAACCTGAAGTAGAATATAACAGGTAGCCCTAGCTTTAGTGGAGGCGCGCAATAATTTCTCTACGCGCCTCCGGTGCAGAATTAATATACCTGCACAATCTTCATTTCAAAGGAATCTGAGATTTTCATGAGAGAAAACACTCGCCTTTCGGTAGCGCATCTTGTGCGCGATCCCGTGCTTCTCTTTTTAGTAATTCTCGTGTTTGTTGGGCTTTTTCTCTTTATAATTTTGCCCTTGGGAAAGATATTTGCATATAGCGTAACGAATAACGATGGTAGATTGAGCTTTCAGGCAGCTTGGGATATGCTAAAATCTCGCTCATATCTCGAACCGCTCAAGAATTCCATGTTGTTGGGGATCACAACAGGCATACTCGCAACTATCATTGGATATGTCTTTGCATATGCCCTTACTCGTGTAGATATGCCCCTAAAGGGGTTTTTCAAAACGATCGCGACGATACCTATAATCTCTCCGCCATTTATCCTATCGCTATCGATGATCTTCCTTTTTGGGCGAAATGGACTAATAACTCGCAGGCTTCTAGGTATCGAGGACGCAAATGTCTACGGAATGCACAGCCTTGTCGTTGTGCAGACAATTTCTTTTTTCCCAATAGCCTACCTTACTCTGACCGGTACTCTTTCGAAATTGAATCCTGCTGTGGAAGATGCAGCCCTAAATCTTGGCGCTTCTAAAGCCCGAATTTTCCGAACTGTCACGCTACCGCTTTCGGTGCCAGGTATTTTGAGCTCTTTCCTGCTTGTGTTCATTCAATCGATGGAGGATTTCAGCAACCCAGCGGTCATTTCTGGGAGTTTCTCCACGCTTGCTGTCGAAGCCTATAGAACCATTACAGGCATGTACGATATGAGAGGCGGTTCTTTGATGGCGCTATTGCTGCTAATACCAACTCTGATCGCCTTTCTGTTGCAGAAATATTGGCTATCTGGCAAGTCTTTTGTGACAGTGACAGGCAAGCCCACAATATCGCAGCAACAGAGCAAGGATCCCAAGCTTGTATGGCCACTCTTTGCATTAAGTATGCTGATTTCGCTTGTGATTCTCCTATTCTATGGAACGGTTCTTGTAGGAGCTTTTGTCAAGGTCTGGGGTATCAATTTTAGCTTTACCTGGGCGCACTTCAAATATGTAATGACGCTTGGCTGGATTCCTCTGCGAAATTCCGTTGTTCTTGCTCTAGCTTCTACGCCCATCGCGGGGCTTCTTGGAATGATCATCGCTTTCTTGGTAGTGCGCAAAGAATTCCCAGGCAGACGCGCAATGGAATTTATCTCCATGCTGACTTTCGCGGTCCCTGGGACTGTGGTTGGAATCGGATATATACTCGCATTCAATGACAAGCCCTTTATGTGGACAGGGTCGGCCTTTCTATTGATAATGGCATTTGCGTTCCGAAATATGCCTGTGGGAATAGAAGCGGGCACTTCGACGCTCTTACAGATCGACAGATCCATCGAGGAGGCTTCGACAATACTCGGCGCAACAGGGGCTGTCACCTTTAGGCGCATAAGCTTGCCAATGCTAAAGCAGGCTTTTTTCTCCGGCCTTGTATACTCTTTCGTCCGCGCCATGACAGCGGTGAGCACCGTGATCTTTCTTATCTCGCCGCGCTGGAATTTGGCTACAATCAGCATTTTTTCGCTTTTCGAATCGAGCAAATATTCTGATGCCGCGGCCTATATCATAGTGATGATTCTTTTCATAATTGTTGCTATCGG
>DMNL01000159.1 GCA_003452735.1 Spirochaetaceae bacterium | reverse complement strand
AGATCATCAGTAACACGGAAAAATAAGGCCAAGAAATAGATCATTGAATCTTTCAATCAGGAGCGATCCAAATGATATATGAGTTTGAAGGGAAAACCGAGCGCGAGGCTATGGAACTAGCCACCCAGGAGCTCGGCCTGGATACAAGTTCATTCGATGTAGAGATCATCGAAAACCAAAGTGGTGGCTTGTTCAAGAAAGGAAAGGTGCGCATCCGCGTCCATACCAAAGATTCTTCCTTTGCGGAAAATCGGGCAAGAGAATCCAATGAGTACAATGAATTCGAGGAAAAACAAGAAGCCCGAGAAGCCCGAGAAACCCGAGAAGCCCGAGAAGAGAGGCATATTGAGCCCCTCCCTATGGATGATTTCGAGAGCAAAATTGTAGAATGGACTACTGAGGTTATCAACTTGATGGGCTATAGCGCTCAAGTCTCCGTGGCCTTTAGGGAACCCAATAAGCTTGGCTTGCGTATAGACACCGACTCTGCCTCAATTCTGATAGGTAAAAAAGGTAGGAACATCGATGCGCTGCAACTTCTGGCAAATGTCTATGCGGGCAATCTTGGCCATAGCGACACCAAGATCGTGCTCGATTCCGAAAATTACCGCTTGCGACGCGAAGAAGCATTGGTCAGAATTGCGTACAAAACCGCAGAAGAAGTACGCAGCACAGGGCACTCCATCCTGCTAGAGCCTATGAATCCTTTCGAGCGTCGAATTATCCATACGACCCTCAATGATATAATTGATATAGAGACAAAGAGCGAGGGAGATGGCCTTATAAAGCAGGTACGCGTAATGCTGAAGGGAAGAAATCAGTAAGCATTTTGTGGACCTAGAATGATAATCGGGAAGAAGGCGCCGCAATACCATTAAGCGGCGCTTTTTAATGCCCGCTTTCTTATGCTCAGATGTCTTGTTTCGATATTTCGCTGTGACATTTCTCCAGATCTTTCGTTCAAATATTCAATAAATTTTTATCTTTTTATTATACAACGAATACTTATACTCTTTTTGCCTTGACCACAATCGAAAACTGGTGCTAATATAGCTCGATTTTGTTATTATTTTCTATCATTTTACATTGAATGCGAAGAGGATTGGATTCTTCGCGAGGTCAAAGTAAATCTTCAAAGGAGACCTTTCTACTATGTCAATCAAGACATTCAGAGGCGGGGCACATCCGTCCGAGAGAAAGGATCGCTCGCAGCATGCACCAATCGAAAAGGTGAGTTCTGTGCCGCAGGTAGTGATCCCTGTCAATCAGCATTTTGGTGCCCCAATTCAACCTCTAATCAAGGTCGGAGATTTTGTGAGGCTTGGGCAGAAAATAGCCGATGCAGAAGGTCGCATGACCGTACCTATCCATGCATCGATAGCCGGCGTGGTCAAGAAAATTGAGCCGCGAATGCAATCGAATAACATAGAAGGTCTATGTATCGTAATTGAGCCAAAGGATACACCGGAAGGAGAATCCGATAGAGAATTCATGCCTCCCCTCGATCCATTCGCCTGCAGAAAGGAAGAGGCTCTCTTGCGCATTCGTGAAGCAGGGATCATCGGTATGGGAGGAGCGGGTTTCCCGGCTCATGTCAAGCTCGCTCCCACAAAGCCAATTTCTTTGGTAATTGCCAATGCGGCAGAGTGCGAACCTTACCTGACAATTGACGAAAGGACTCTCCTTGAGATGCCAGATAAGATCGTCGATGGTCTTTCGATAGTGATGAAAATCATAAATGCATCCGAAGGTATCATTGCTATAGAGGAAAATAAGAAGTACACAATTCCGCTGGTTCAGAAGGCCATCGAAGAGAATCCGCAAGTTAGGGCCGGCATGAAGATCGGCATTCAAGTACTTAAGACAAAATACCCACAGGGCGGCGAAAAAATGCTTATCACGGCTATCACAGGCAGACAAGTACCATCCGGAGGTCTGCCTATGGATGTGGGCTGTGTCGTATCGAATGTGGGAACGCTATGTGCAATTGCCGATGCATTCAGAGAAGGGAAGCCACTTATAGATCGTGGATTTACTGTGACTGGAGAAGCTTGCAAGACTCCAAAGAACATTATTGCGCCCGTTGGGACCGTGGTGGCTGATCTTGCCAAATCCGGAGTAATCGATATCGATGAAGAATCGCTTTCCAAAGTTATCTTTGGCGGACCAATGATGGGAGTGGCTGTACCGAGCACAGAAATTCCAGTGCAAAAGAACACTTCAGGCGTTCTTCTAATGAGTGTTGAAGAGGCTTTGCGGTTTGAAGAGAAGACCTGTATCCGCTGTAGTCGCTGTATTCGAGCTTGCCCGATGAAGATTAGCCCTGCTTTGCTTGCTATTGCAATCGAGAGCGGCAACTATGGCGAAGCTGAAAAGATCGGCCTTCAGGATTGCATAGAATGTGGCGCCTGCTCTTTTGTGTGTCCAGCGCATCGTTATCTTGTCCAGCGCTTCAGGGTTGGGAAGCAAGTACTTCGCGCGCTGAAACAGAAGGAGGCACAGAATGTCAGATAAGAAAATCATACTATCCTCCAGCCCGCACACATTCTCGCCAGTCGACACTCCGCGCATTATGCTTTCTGTCGTAATAGCATTGGTGCCAGCAGCGGCCTATGGCATATATCTCTATGGATTAGCTGCCCTTGGAGTCATTCTTACTTCGATTACAGCGGCTGTGCTATCGGAATTCTTATTTAGAAAGCTTATTAAAGCGAGCACAACGGTTGGCGATTTTTCAGCAGTTGTCAGCGGGCTTCTGCTTGCGCTAGTTCTGCCTCCAGCCACTCCTCTCTGGATGGTGGCACTTGGTGCTGTCTTTGCCATTGTAGTGGCAAAGGAGTTCTTTGGTGGGCTGGGTGCGAATCCATTCAATCCTGCACTGATTGGCCGTGCTTTTCTCCTTATGAGCTTCCCCGCGGCGATTACAAGCTGGAACATGCCAAAAGGCCTTGCATTGCCAGCCGATGCGGTTAGTACGGCCACACCTCTAAATCTAATCAAGCAGGGCAACTCATTGGCCGATGTTGCCAAATATTTCGGCGCAAGCGATATCGGGGCATTTTATCGTCAGCTATTCATAGGATACCGCCCGGGTACCATTGGAGAGAGCTCGATTTTGCTTGTGCTTCTGGGTGGGCTTTTTCTTCTTGCCATCGGGGTCATTCAGTGGATAGTTCCAGTATCGGTGCTAGCATCTACATTTGTTTTCTCTTGGCTTTTGGGGATGGATCCAGTGTTTAGTTTGTTGACTGGAGGTATAGCATTTGGCGCTTTTTTTATGGCGACAGACTATGCTACAAGGCCACTGACAGAAAAAGGGCAGGCTCTCTATGGTATTGGTATTGGTTTGATTGCTGTTCTTATAAGAAAATTCGGTGGATATCCAGAGGGAGTGACCTATGCGATATTGATAATGAATGTCTTGACACCTTTTCTCAATAAGCTCCGAACGAAAAAATATGGCTTTCTGCCTCCTCCCAAGCCTGTTAAGCCGTCCAAGGAGGCTACAAAATGAAAAAGACTAAGCTTGGCTTAATTCTTATGCTGTATGCCTCGATTGCTTGCGCAAGTCTTGCGGTTGTCTATGCCTTTACCAAGGACAGCATCGAAAGACAAAGCGAAATTCAACTGCAGGCTTCTTTGAAAGATATCTTTCCGCAGGCGACTGCCTTCGATGTTGTCGAGAATCTTACAAGCCCGGAGCCAAATATTAAATTTGAAACAGCATATGAAGTAAAAAGTGACAATGTTCCGCTGGGATTGGCAATAAAGGTTTCGGGCCCAAGTTATGGAGGGAATGCGACCCTTCTCGTTGGCATTGATTTGCATCGCAGCATAGCGGGAGTAAGGATAATGGCGCTCAATGATACGCCAGGTCTTGGAATGAATGCATCTAATCCGACCTATTATGTAGATAAAGCCAAAAAGGTGACATTCTTAGGTCAATTCGAAGGAAAGTTTCTTACGGATCCCTTTGAGGTGAAGAAAGATGTTGCAGCGATTACGGCAGCGACCATAACATCGAAGTCTCTCACCAAGCTCATCAAGACCGCAGGCGATGCAGCAATCGCCTATATGGATCAGAAAGTGATGATGGCATCGATGGAAGACGAAAAGCCAACTGGCGAGACATCTATAGGAGCATCTCCTGCGGTTTCCACAGGATCGCCCATAGGAGCACCGGGGGCATCGGCAGGAACAGCCAAAGAGAGCGCCAGGCCCCAAGCAGGAGGCAAATGAGAATGAAAAAGCTGTATTCGGTTTTCAAACAAGGGATCATTTTTGATAATCCTTTATTGATGCTTATGATTGG
>DMNL01000093.1 GCA_003452735.1 Spirochaetaceae bacterium | reverse complement strand
ACGAATTGCAACATCATAATAGGACAGTCGCATTTTATAAAAACCGTCGAGGACATCGCAGAGATAATGATGAACTCTGTGCCGGGAGTAAAGTTCGGTCTTGCCTTTTGCGAGGCTTCTGGCCCATGCCTCGTTCGCACAGAAGGTACGGATCCATATCTGATAGAGGTAGCTCAAAAGATGGCCATGGCGGTTCGCGCAGGTCATAGTTTTTATCTTGTCATTGGACCTGGTGCGTATCCGCTCAATGTTCTTGACCGTATAAAGGCAAACCCCGAAACCTGCAGGATTTTCTGTGCTACAGCCAATCCTGTCGAGGTTGTAAGGGCTATTATAGATCAAGGAGCCGCAATCCTCGGCGTGGTCGATGGTTTTTCGCCTAAAGGCGTAGAGAGTGCAGAAGATAAGGTTGCCCGAAAAGCCATGTTGCGAGAGTTTGGGTATAAATTCTAAGTTTTCGACAGGATTGACGGGATTTTTTGGACTGGATGACAGGATGAGATGAGGATTGAGGGGGTTTTTTCGACAGGATTGACATGATGAGATGAGGATTGATGGGATTTTTGGACTGGATTGACGGGATTTTTTGGACTGGATGACAGGATGAGATGAGGATTTACAGGATAAGAATGTTTTTAGGGAAAAAGAGAAGCGCTATCTTTTCTTTATCTAAAATAAAATCCTATCCATCCTGCCTAAGCTCAGCACCATTCATTATAAAACGAGCTATCGTGCCTTGAATGTGCCGCTAAAGACATCGAAAGCAACGGACGGCAGATCAAAGGCTCTTCCTATTGCCCCTGAACGCGCTATAACAAAGGGAGCTCCAGCAGAAAAATGATGTGCGCGGTCGATGACCCAGAGCTCATCCGCTGTCTTAAGGGCAAGATCCACTTCATGCGTACATAGGAGAAGAGTCTTGCCAGCCTGCCGTACAAGGCGTTCAGCAAGCCTGAACACTTCAATGCGAGAAGGAGCATCCAGAAAAGCAGTTGGCTCGTCGAAGATCAGTAGCGCCGTGCTCTGCGCCACTGCCCGGGCTATCTGCACTTTCTGTCGCTCTCCATCTGAGAGGCTGGACACAGTTCGGTTCTTAAAATTTTCCATTCCGACCATCGAAAGCGCTTCCATTACTTGCTGTCTATCCTCTTTTGTCAAGCGATGGCGTGCATTCGTATAGGGATATCGGCCAAAGGCTACCAGTTCCCACACGGTGAGGTAACCAGTTTCGATTCGCTCTGGGAAAACACAAGCAAGGAGCTGTGCTCGCTCTTCGACTGAAATCCTCGAAATCTCTTTTCCCATCAAGAATAGAGAGCCGCCGCAGGGAGGCTGAAGCCCTGCTATAGTTTTCAAAAGTGTGGATTTACCTGCTCCATTTGGGCCAACAAGAGCAATCAGATACCCTTCTTTTGCCTTGAAATTGATATCTTGTGCTAGGACATTGAATTTTCTGCCTTTCTTCCAGCCAATAGACAAGTTATTGGCTTCTAGAATCGTCTTAGGCATCTCTTGGGAAGAAGAAGCGATAGGATTAGGGCTGAGACTTTTCCTCTCATTCATACCTGTCCAAGATTTTTCTATCGATATTCCTCCTTTCATATCAGAACTTTCGATTTCTTTAGTTTTCTTGAAATCGTGTTCTGATAAATCGGGAATACCAGGAATATGGCGTGAAGGTTGCCTTGGATTCATTCTACAGCCTCCATTGAGCCTTTATTCCTGTGGAAAAACATCGAAATGATAATTGGAGAACCTATCAAGGCTAGGATTGGGTTTATAGGCAATAGCGATCTATAAGTAGGAAGGGATGATATTATGTCAGCCAGCAAAGCGAAACAAGCTCCCTCAAGCGCGGCGATCGGCAGAAGAATTCGATGATCCGCCTTACGCGATAGTAGGCGAGCAACATGAGGAGCGGCGATTCCTAAAAATGCTATGGGTCCACAGAAAGCCGTGATGCTTCCAGCTAGGATCGAAGCAGCCACTAAAAGCTTTGTTCTCGAAGCTCGAATCCTAATGCCTATTGTAGAAGCAAAGCGCTCGCTTACTAGAAAGGCGTTGAGCGCTTTTATCTCTCCCAAGGCGATGATGAATCCGATACCTATCGCAATTGCGAGGTATGGCAGCTCATTCGTGCGTACGCCTCCAAATGAGCCATAGGTCCATGAAAGATATAGCTGGACTTTCTGAGGAGAACCAAAATATACAAGGAGCGATACGAGGCTAGATGCAAGATAACCAACTAGCAGACCCATTATAAGCACCGTCACTGCCTGCTCGAATCTTCTCGATATTAGAAGAATAATGATTAGCACAGCCGCTGCCCCAGCGCTAGCCGCGATTACAAGGAGCGTATATCCAAGGGGCGGCAGATTTCCCAAAAGTGCGCTCCCTTGAGTTCCTATTCCATTTGCACCAGCTCCGAGAGCACCAAGGGATTCTCCTGCAAACATCAATACTGCTACTCCAATAGAAGCGCCAGCCCCAATGCCGAGAGAGTCCGGTGCTGCCAAAGGATTGCGAAAAATAGACTGTAGAATGAGCCCCGCAACCGAGAGCCCCGCTCCCGCCATGGCCGCCGTCAGCATCTTAGGTAATCGAAATACAAGGACAATGGTAGTCCATTCTGGTCGCGATGCCTTGCCGGCTAGCGACTTCAGCACTTCTAAGAGAGGAATGCATACCGAACCCAATGCTATGTCCAGAAGAGCAAGGAGTAGAACAGCACCAGCAAGGTATAGGACGAGTAGCCTTTGTCGTGGTTCTTTGTTGATTTTGGGCTGATTCTCTGTCATCTTTTCATGATTCCTATTCTTGTTCTTCTCATTTTCATTCATGCGGCTGCGCTTAGGTTTTATTCGTTTAATTTTTTATAATAATTAAATTTATAGTTTGGCATAAGCTCCGGATGAAAGATCGCTATCAAGTCAGAAAGAACAAGATGAGGATTCATTACCGCCGACTCGAAGTAATCGTTGCCTCCTTCTGGAGAACATCTGAGATCGTTGTTCCAAACCTGCCCTTTCTGCAGAA
>DMNL01000130.1 GCA_003452735.1 Spirochaetaceae bacterium | reverse complement strand
CCTTCTTATTGACCTTGAAAACAAGAGACTCGTTGCGTTCTCCATATGCATCGGTCGGAGGAATACTACAGCTCAGGGTTTCGCCTGGAATTTTTCCTTCGAGTTCTCGTTCCAGCCCTGGGATTATGTTATCATTGCCATGAAGATACACTAGAGGTTCGTTTTCCTCTGACGAATCAATGATCCTACCGACATCGTCGCTGAGAGAATAGTCGATGGTAACGACGCGATCTTTTTTAATTTCCATTGTAGATCCTTCTTAAAGAGTAAAAATACTTCCACCGCATTTAGAATGCGCATTATTTGAGCACGGATCGAATGCATTAGATGTACATAAATAGTCATGCTCAACTCAGAATTATATTATAATAAATTACTCTATTGCGCGGCAATGGAGTTAGGCATATGCATGCCATCCTGGCTATATTTCTCCAAGTTCGCTATAGCTAAGAAGTGAATTGTGGAAGAAAGTCTCTGTGCACATCGAAGTAGCGGTCAAATAGCGTCGACGCCAGCGAGGGATCGTCGATCATAGGATCGAGCGCGAGCGCTTCGATGGCTGCTTTTCTATCACCTTCTACGCCTGCCTTGACGGAAAGCTCAGCAATGGTCATCTGGCGGCGGCAAAGTTCCGCAACCGGCTCAGGCAATCTTCCAACGGAGAGGCCATACACTCCTGCGGCATCCACCACGGCGGGCACTTCGACAATGGTATCATTGGGCAAATTTTCGATACACCCTACATTGGGCACATTGACCGCTGCTTCATAGGCATGGCTATTGGTCTTAATTGCGCCTATGATGAGCTCGGCGCGCTCAGTATGTGCATCTTTTAGGCTATCGATTGGCACTTCGCCGCGTCCCATCTGGGCGATATTCTGCCACATTCGTTCCCGATTTTTGGAACCCCGGTTTAGATCATACATTTGAATATTGTATTTTGCCCATGTATTGCGGCTCATACTGTGCGTATAAGGCAGATATTCGCAAAGGTGGCAATCGCCTGGCACCGGTACGCAATCGAAAATACGAATCATCTCTTGCGTGAGCGGCTCGAAATCGGCTGGCGCTTTCAAGAATCGCTTTTTAAGAAGCGGGTAGAGGTCTTCCCCGTTTTTTGTCCGCACATCGAGCATCCATGTGAAGTGGTTGATCCCAGCTGCGAGGATGTCGATTTTTTGTATCGCTTGTTCGACAATGATGCGCTCAATTTGGCTCGATTCATCGGTCCACACAAAGCGATAATCTCGCGGTGCGTCAATGCCAAGGTCTTGTGCGAGGACATAGCCCGCCATCATATAGCCAAAACTGAGCTGATGACAAATGCCAATTGTGCGGATGGATGAATAGCGATGCACTGCAAGCGCAATGCGTGGCACGGGATTAGTGAAATTGAGGAGGTACGCATTTGGGCAAAGAGCTTCCATATCTTTGATTATAGGCATGATCTGGGCGAGGTTACGCGCAGTATGGAAGAGTGCGGCCGGGCCACCATTTTCTGCATAGTGCATGATGCCATACTCTTTGGCGAGCTCGTGATCGATTCTCCAGCGATTTTCCCGATCTACCGCAATAGAAAGCACCACGTAATCTGCGCCAGACAGTGCGTCCTTTCTTTGTTCTGTAGCACTAATGCGCATATCAGCATGCCATTCATCATTCATACGCAGCGCAAGCTTTTCGATCGCTTCGAGCCCTTCGCGATTGATATCGACGAGGCAAAGCTCACAGCCATGGAGGTCCGGGTTGCGCATAATACCTGCCAATGTCGAAATGCCGAAGGATGCACTTCCGGCACCGATTACGACTATTTTTTTTCTTACCATAAGCGTTACTCCTTTTAAACTGTATGGCTGCCCAAACTCAGTCGCCTTTGTGATTATTGTGTAGTGGCCACGATTTTATTTCACCTATTGCTTTACTGCGCCCCCAGTAATGCCGCTTACAAGATATTTCTGGAAAAAGGCCACAAACACGAGCGGCAAAATACTGCCCAAAATTCCACTTGTAGCCATAAGCCCATAATCCGTGCGGAAGCGGCCAATCATCTCTGCCATGGCCACTGTCATTGTCTTTGCCTTGAGGTCAGTCGTGAACGTCAGCGCAAAGAGAAATTCGTTCCATGAGGCATTAAACACAAAAAGTCCCGCCGTAAAGAGAGCTGGCCCTGACAGCGGCAACACAATCCGAAAGAGCGCGCCAAGCCTATCGCAGCCATCGATAAGCGCCGATTCTTCAATCGCCGACGGGAGCGTGAGAAAATAGCCGCGCATAATCCATATACAAAGGGGCAAATTGAGCGCCACATAACAAATAACTAAAAGTAGCTTTGTGTTGAGCAGCTTGAATTGATTCGCGATAAAATAGAGCGGAATAATAAGGAGTACAGGCGGCAACATCTGCGTCAACAGCACAAAAAAGGTCATTGCATTGCCATATTTTACCTTGAGCCGCGCAATTGCATACGCACCAAGAGCGCCAAAAAACACGGTAATGACTGTAGTAATCACGCTCACAATGAGGCTGTTGATAAGGCCTCGCTTAAATGTGTAAGCAGTGCCAATTGCTTTTGAAGAAGAAAATAGAATATCCTGATAATTTTTGAAACTCGGTTCTGAAACGCCCCATTTAATTGGCCGCGACCGAACCTCTTTTTCTGGGCTTATGCTTATTTTGAATGTCCAATAGAACGGCACGAGTACCGAGAGCACTACCATTACTATGAGCAAAATTTGAAAAATGTTGACAATATCTTTTCTTCGTAGCTTCATAGCTCTTCCTCTTTGAACATTCTCGAATAAACAATCACAAAACAGAGAACAATGATGAGTAGAAGGAAGCTCATTGCTGCACCTTGCCCAAACTTCATGTATTCAAACGATTCCTTATAGATGAGCATACCCACTACTGTAGTGCTTCCTCCTGGCCCGCCGCCTGTGAGTGAATAGATGATATCGAAGACCTTAAACGTCGCAATGGTCTTCATCACCACATTCATATAGATGATGGGCATGAGGTGAGGAATAGTGATATACAGAAATGAGACAAGACTAGAAGCACCATCAATTGCTGCAGCTTCATATTCCTCTTTAGGTATGGACTTAAGTCCTGCCAAGAAGAGCACGATAGAAAACGGCGTTCCTTGCCAGAGATTGGCAATGATGAGCATAACCATGGCGAGCTTTGGACTGGAAAGCCAAGCCACATAGTCCTTGATAATTCCAAGCTGTGTCAGAAGCCCATTAAGAAGCCCATAGTTTGGGTCGTAGATCAGCTTCCAGATGAGCGAATTGACAATTGGCGCAAGGATATACGGAAAAACCACAATTGCAAGGACAATTCCCTTGCCTTTACGCTCTTTGTTGAGCAACAGCGCAATCGCCAGCCCAAGTGAAATGCCCACAATCAGATCTGCGGCCACAAAATAAAGAATTCTGAGGATTGACATCCACCAGTCGCTCGACTTTAAAACATCGATATAATTTTGCAGCCCAACGAATTGTTGCCCCTTGGCTGGGTTATTGATATTCAAATTATGAAAGCTGAGCCAAAGCGAATAGCCAATTGGATACACAATAATCGCAAAAAGGATAATAATGCTCGGCAAGAGCAGATAAAACCCTAATCTCCGATCCTGTGCTCGAAGGGTAAGCGCCTGCTTCATGATGGTTCTTCCTTACAAAATAGCAGACAAAATAGCAGCCGCAGATTGCGTTCCACGGCTGCCATTTCACTACAATTGATTATGTTAATATGCCTTCTTGATCTCTAGGGTCTTGGCCACGGCTTCGTCTAGTGCTTGCTGTGCGGTCATCTTGCCAGTGAGCGCCTTGTGGAGTTCTTCAGCGAGCATGCTGCTAAACTCATGATACCATGGCACTGCAGGCCTATTAACGATGTACTGGGCTTGTACAGCCATCTTCTTGAGTTCGGGGAATTTCTTCTGAATTGCTGGGTCTTCGATGATCGATTTCCAACCAATAGCGATTCCTGCCTTTTCGAGTGCAATGCGCGAGCCTTCAGGTCCTGCCATGAATTGCACAAACTCCCACGCTTCCTTTGGATGTTTAGTATTCTTGCTGATTGCCCATCCCATTGGGCCCGCAACAGTGTAGGGATGCTTGCCATCTACTGAAGGCATAAGCCCGATATCGACCTGACCGACAACCTTGGATTGATCGGGGTTGTTCATCGGCACAAGTGGGCTACCGCCCCAGCAGAGGCAATACGAAATATCGCCCTGCTGCATTGCAGCCATCACATCATCCTCAGTCCACATGAGGGATGCGGGATCGACGATTTTGTAAGTATAGAGGCTGTCGATCATCCACTGCAGTGCATCCACGGCACCGCCTTTATTGAACAGTGGATTGAGATTATCATCAAAGAACTGACCACCAAAGGTGGCAGCCAACGCAACAAAATCGCAGACAAGGCATTCCTTTTGTGCCCATGAGAAGGCGGTTGAATATTTTACCACCTTGTCTTTCTGTAATTTTTGGCTATAGGAAACTACATCCTTCCAAGTTTTTGGGAACTCAGTGAGGCCTTCTTTTTTGAGCATTGTGGTGTTATAAACAAAAGACTTCCACTCAGAGGCCCATGGTAGGCCATACCACTTACCCTGGAACATCATACCATCCTTGGCAAAAGGAATGATATCTTTGCGATATGACTCCGGCACCAGGTCGTCGATCGGATAGAGCCACCCTGCCGACGCATACTGTGCGACATCAATGCAGTCGAGCACAAACACATCGTATTGCGTACCGCCTGTCATAAAAGAAGCCACAAGCTTCATCACTGCATCGCGGCCATACGGCAGCACATTGACATTGACCCGTATGCCTTTCTCAGTTTGGAGCTGCTGGAAACGTTGGAGCAAAAAGTCAAGATTGTTCGGCCCGGACAGCGTGTTCAACTCCACCAGGTTGGTTTGTTGTGCACTTACCGGCGCAATAAGCGCCAGAGCCAAAAAGCCAACCAGGAACAGCATACCTTTTTTCTTGCGCATCTTCATATCCTCCTTAAAAGCCAGCGCCATCTTATGCGCTCGGCTTTAGTCTTTAGATGCTTCCATTATGAAGATGCGCTTCTTGGAAATCGCAAGTAGAAAAAATTTGATTTTTATGGGAATTTTTTGCAAGCACTATAGCAGCATGCTCTGGCTATTTCGTTATGGGTTGTATTATGATGCGCCTTATTCAGCTTGGCGTAGAGGCGCTTGAAATGTTTCTTGCTTTTGCATCGTGTCGTCGCATTTGCTATATTCATGAGGCAGTAGCCCAAAGCGCTTTTTGAATTGACGCGAAAAATAGGTAGTTGAGGAGTAGCCAAGCTTCTGTGCAAGCTCGCTGATACTTTTACATTTTTTCTCACGCAAGAGCTGCGCAGCGGCTTCGAGCTTGCATTCTTTGAGATAGGCACTAAAGCCACCAGGACTGAATTCTTTAAAAAGTCGGCTAAGATAGCCGGTGCTGATACCAAAATGAGCTGCCACCGCTTCTTCTGTGAGATTTTGGAAGATCGATTCATAGATATATGCTCTGATTCGCTCTACTAGTGCTTTGTTATCTTCTTTTCGTGCGCGCTGAACTGCATCCTTCAATAGCCCGATTTTTTGCTCTGTCCAGGCAATGAACTCTTTTATCCCTGATAGTTGCTCAATTTCTTGGCGCATAATGAAATAGGAGAGCGCTGTGATATTTCTGCTAGGTTCTTTCCTTTGATATACTTCATTTACAATTCCTGATAGTCGAATAAAATAATCACGCATCATCACAGGAGGGACATTTTTGCGCTCCATTTCCTTGATGTCGAGGGAAAGGGCCTTCATAAATTCGTCGTAGCGTTCGCGCATAAGCAGTTCCTTGAGCGAATCACGAGGGAGAGCAATCCATGCGCTGCTTGCTATTTCTTCACACGAGAAGACATTGCCAAATCCATAGAAGACCTTATTGTCCAAAACATTTCGCAACTGTGTATAAACCTGAGGGCAATCTGCGGGGTCAGACAAAGCAGGAGAAAATGCGATATTCGACTGCGTACGCTCTGCAAATGCAAAAATTGCACCAAAAGAAAGACAAAAGGATGTATCCACAAAACAACTGCTCACAAGGCTACCTGAAGGATAGCGGATTGTCAGTGCCCTTTCTTTTGGGAACAGCGATTCCCATTGCACCTTGAGTGCCTCCTGCTCTTGTTCGCGTTCTGCCCAATCAAGGTTTTTCAAGAGTGTAGGGTTTTGCTCAACAAGCAAAATATGAAAAGGTAAGCAACAATCGGAAAGCCCAAGCACAGACCCAACCTTTTCAAACTCAGCGCGATCCATTCCTTTGGTAATAAGATTAATGAGGAAGCGATATGCAATGAGGTCCTCATTTTCGTTGATGATTTTTTGTGCGTCTTGCTTGAATGAAATCTTTTGGGCCGTATCGCTCTTGGAATGGACAAGTACATGTAGCGCATCCAAAGTCTTCGTGATAGGGTTTTGAAAATTGTGCTTTACAAAAAGCAAATAGAAAATAAGCCCTACCGCAAAGAGCACCACGAGCGCTACATTGAGGCGCAATGAATAGAGCTGGGTTTTCAGTAGTTTATCCATTGAAACAGTGAGCGCAAGCGAAAGGTTTTGGTTGGACAAAGGGCTCCAAATAACCTGCCATGTTTTTTCAGCATCTTTCCACACCGTAGTTTCGATGAGATTGTTTGGCTTTGTCCCATTGAACCATGAAGGCAAGGATGCATTCCCAAAGCTAAAGAGGATTTGCCCACTATCATCTTCGATCACTACATTTTCAACTACAGGGTCGATAATCTGATTGATCTGTCCTGCAAGCGCCGAAGGATCAATCGCATAGAGCACAATACCGCGATTGCGCATTGGATTCGTCATTGGGTATTTTACATAATATAAAAGCAAATCGGTCTTATCATTCAGCACAGCATGGGCTATCCAGCCATTTGTCGATTTTTTCTTTTGTATTGCGCGGATAATACCCTCGAGCTGAACTTCCCTTGTTGAGTCGGAGAGATTTTTTTGCATTGCATAGTCAGCAATGACCTTTCCATCCTCTCGATAGACGATAATACTTTTGAGCCATTTGTGGCGCACGATGTTAGTGGCGATCTCTCTTGAAAGTGCGACCTCGGAATCTTGCTTATTTTCGTAGATAAGGAAATTCAGCATCGATGAGTTTTGGAATGCGCCGAAATGATCGAATACAATCTGTACAAGCGGCGCAGAAAGCGAATCGTCGAGCATCTGCGCAATTGTCTCGGCCTTTTGGGCATAGATTTTTGAGCTTTCGCTCATAAGGCCTCTATTGGAGAGATATAACAGCACTATCGAATTTATAAGAAACAGCACAAAGATCGAGACAAAAAATAGATTGAAAAATTTCCCAAAGCCACTTTTATGCTTCATCGAGAACCTTTATACTTTGCGCGCTATAATGCAGGTAAAATGCTACATCTCGACTTCTGTGCTGTCAAGGAAAGATTACTCGCATAAAATCCCTGGAACACCTATGAAGGCCCTAAGAAACTCCATTACGAACTGCGCCAGGAACTGAATTGCGCCGAAAATAGAGACGAGCAGCTCTGTGTTCTGCTCCCTAAACTGCCGATAATTAAAAAGGACTTAACTGCCCATGGAAGCGAAAAAGAAAACTCAACCAAAAGCCTCGGTGGTCGTGGCTAAAAAACCTGCCGGTCACCGCGGTTCTTCAGCCTCGATAAAGGGTTCTACAAAAGGTTCTACTCTTAGAAGCGCTAGAGGAATAATAGCGCTCATATTTTTCATCGCTGCGCTTTTCTTGCTTATTTCTATGCTTCTATGGTCATATCTGCCGACAATTTGGAAGCCTCTTGTCTTGCCAGGACAAACATTGCTTGGCATATTTTCCTGGGCAGCCTATTATCTGCCGCTTTGGTTAGCCTGGGCCGCAGGCCTGGTGTATGTGCCGAAGTTCTGTCCGCGAATGACCTATCTTTTGGGCACTTCGGCATTGCCTTTTGTCGTCGTAACAGCATTTGCCCGTCTATCCACTAATCCTAGTGTTTTTTTTGAACATCATCCATCGATGGCCAAAGTTGGCCTATCTTCGCTGTATGCAGCACTTGGATTTTTGCTTGCGGCAAGCCTTATGGTTATTTTTGCTGGCTATCTCAAGCTTTCGGAATGGCTTAAAGCTAATGGGTTCATAAGGACACGCGCCGAAAAAAAGAAAAATGGAGAAGCCCAGGGCTTTGGGCAGAGATTGGCTACTTTTATAAAGGATAATTCGCTTAAGAGAGAAGAGAGGCGAAAACGCAAGGAAGAAGCGCGCCTAGCGCGTGCAAAAGCGCTCGCAGAAAAAGATATTTCGATAAATATTCCTGATGTGCCACCGCCAGATCCTCTCAAGTCCGAGGAGCTTGGAGGATTCTATGCTTCGGGCACAAATAGGGCAGGTTCTGAAGTGGCGCAGAAAGACTTAAGCGCAACCTCCGTCCCCATGGGATCGAGCATGGGATCTACTGGATCGTCTCTTGGGGCACATTCTTCTGCTTCTGCTGCTGGTTTTGACACAGGAGGCATTTCCTTTACCTCTGTCCCTCCAGCCAAACCCGCAGCATCCGAAGAAGAGCACAAGCGTGCCATCGTAGAACGCATCCTCGAGCGTAAGGCAGCAAAGCCATATCAAGTACCAATCGATGGACTTCTCAACAATTATCCCGATGGGCAGTATTGGATAATCGACGATAAAACACGCGCAAGCGCAGGAGTACTCAAAGAGACTCTAGCCGAATTTGGCATAGAAGCCGAAGTGACCGGAATCCGCAAGGGGCCTGTCATAACAATGTTCGAAATTCTCCCGGCCCATGGCGTCAAGATTTCGAAGATCACGAATTTGAGCGACAATATAGCCCTGAGGCTCGCGGCCTCAAGTGTGCGCATCGTCGCGCCCATACCTGGCAAGCACGCGGTTGGAATCGAAGTACCCAACGAGCGGCGCGCAATAGTTTCGCTGCGCGAACTCATCGAGAGCGAGAAATTTCGTCAGAGCAAAATGGAAATACCCGTCGCACTCGGCAAGGATATAGCAGGCGAAGTCCAGCTTATCGATCTTACTCAGATGCCCCATATTCTCATTGCGGGCGCGACAGGCTCGGGCAAGTCGGTCTGCGTCAACTCGATTATCCTATCGATCCTATACAAGCGCACGCCAGAGGAAGTAAGGCTCTTGCTAATAGACCCGAAAATCGTCGAATTAAAGCTTTACAACGATATACCACATCTCTTGACACCAGTTGTAACGGAATCAAAAAAAGCATTTCAGGCTCTGCAGTACTGCATTTGCGAGATGGAACGGCGCTATTCCCTGCTCGACAACCTCGGTGTACGAGACATACGCTCATATAACCGGCGTA
>DMNL01000105.1 GCA_003452735.1 Spirochaetaceae bacterium | reverse complement strand
GGTCTTCAAGTAAAGTCAGCAGGTCCCTTTATACTTAATTACGGCAATCCAGGTTTCTATTTCTATGGTCAGCAGATCAGCCTTTTTCAGGAACCCTATCGCTCGCTGGATACCGATCTTGTTGGCGCAGTAGAGAACGAGACTTTCCTTACAACACTTTTCTCAACACCTAAAGATGCAGTATCTGAACCGGTACTTCTGGATGCTTCGGTAGTAGTTATGAAGGTTACGGAAGACAGTGAAGCAAGTGATCAGGAAGCCTCTTACACGAAATTCTCTTACCCTTATTTTTTCCAAACCGCCATGGAAAACCATATTCGTAATTCAATTTTATCATCAGAGAAGTTCAAAGATAATTTCAACACGACTTTTGCGAAGCTCTTTATGGCTAATTAGTTGATAGTCCTATACAATAGTTAGAAATAGATAAAAGGCTTGTCCATATTCACGGACAGCCTTTTATCTATCCTCTTCTTCACTAGCGCGCAGTACAGACAAAAATACTTCTTTTCCTAGCTCGACATTTCCAATAGTCTTTAATTTTTTCTTGCCTTCTTTTTGCTTCTCTAGTAGTTTTCTTTTACGGGTTATATCCCCCCCATAGCATTTAGCAAGCACATCTTTTCGAACAGGATTGACAGTCTCTCTAGCAATAATTTGACTTCCTATGGACCCCTGAATGGGAATCTTGAATTGCTGGCGTGGAATATTGCGACGCAAGCGCTCGCAGACAATCCTAGCTCGATCATAAGCATTTGGCCTATATACAAGCATCGAGAGCGCATCGACAGGCTCTCCATTTATGAGGAAGTCCAGTTTTACAACATCTGTAAGCCTATAACCCGTCACTTCGTAATCGAAACTGGCATATCCGCGGGAGGTAGACTTGAGTTTGTCGTAGAAATCAAAAAGAACCTCTGCAAGAGGCATTTCAAATACAAGTTCTACACGCTTTTCATCCAAATGCAGAAAAGACTCTTGACTCCCACGCTTGCCTACGCAGAGAGAAATTATATTGCCAACATAATCTACTGGGGTGATTATTTCTGCCTTTATGTAGGGCTCCTCTACACTCTCGATGCGCGAGGGGTCGGGATAATCGCTGGGATTGTCAATATACAGTGTTGAGCCATCTTTAAAAATCACCCTATATCGAACTGAAGGCGCAGTCATAATGATAGATTGACCATATTCACGCTCGAGTCTCTCCTGAACGACTTCAAGATGCAAAAGTCCCAAAAATCCACATCGAAATCCAAATCCTAGAGCAAGCGAATGGTCTTTTTCAAATATAAGTGATGCATCGTTTAATACAAGCTTTTCAAGACTATCTCTCAATTCCTCGTAATCTGAAGAATCCATTGGATAAATTGAGCTGAAGACGACAGGCTTTACCTCTCTAAAACCAGGCAAGGCTGTTTTACAGGGATTTTCATAATCTGTTAAAGTATCACCGACACGAACTTCTTTTACAGTTTTTATGCCTGCAATACAGTAGCCAACCTCCCCTGCCGAGAGCTCTTCTGCTGGAGAAAGCGCCATCCTAAAATGCCCTACCTCTTCTACTTCATGAATTGCCCCTGTAGACATAAGCCTAATATGCATGCCTTTCCTTATAGAGCCTTCTTTTAGTCTAAGATGTACTATAGCCCCTCGATAAGGATCGTAATGCGAATCAAATATGAGAGCCTGAAGAGGATTCTCTGCTACACCATTAGGTGGCGGGATTCTCTCTACAATAGCTTCACAGAGCTCATCTATTCCAATTCCCAATTTAGCAGATACCGCAAGAGCACTTTCTCCTTCCAAGCCTAGATCCTTATTTATCTGACCTCTTACGCCTTCGATATCGGCACTGGCCATATCGATCTTGTTGATGACTGGAATTATCTCCAGATCGTGTTCTAGCGCCATGTACATATTCGACAGCGTCTGCGCCTCGACACCCTGTGTTGCATCGATGACTAAGACGGCTCCCTCACATGCAGCGATCGCTCTAGAAACTTCATAGGAGAAATCGACATGTCCTGGAGTGTCTACAAGATTGAGCATATAGGTTTTTCCATCTTTGGCTATATAAGGAAGACTAATAGCCTGACTTTTTATCGTTATGCCTCGCTCGCGCTCGATATCCATGTTATCAAGCATCTGATCTTGAAGTTTCCTTGAATCGATGAGATGAGCCTTTTCAATAAACCTATCGGC
Organism: Spirochaetaceae bacterium; assembly: GCA_003452735.1. GTDB lineage: Bacteria > Spirochaetota > Spirochaetia > Treponematales > Rectinemataceae > Rectinema. The sequence goes on along the minus strand of DMNL01000105.1, from coordinate 3,303 downwards.
AAGAGTGCTTTTCCCATGGTCAATGTGCGCAATGATACAAAAATTGCGAATGCAGGCAGGCTCAATCATAGGCAAACTTTATACGAAACAAGGGCTTTTATCAACAGATTCTAATTTCTCTCCAAGGATGCCCTATATCTAAAAACATCATTTCGGATATATAATATGAAAAATTGGAGAGGCCTAATGAATCTTGAAAATCTTTCTATAATAGAAAAAGGAGGCCTGCGAAAAGACCATGAAATAATGGTGTACGCGCTTTCTACCTGCATCTTTTGCAAGAAAGCACTGGCTTTTCTCGATGCAAATAATTTTGCCTATAAATATCTTTTTATCGATCGTATTCCATTCGAATCAAAAAACGCGATAAAGAAGGAGCTTGGCGAAAGATTCAAAGAAAATATCATCTTTCCCTTTATGGTAATAGATGCCAGAAAACACCTTATTGGTTTCATTGAGTCAGAATGGAAAATGGCATTGGGAGCCTAAGCTATCGATGAAAGATATTTATCTTGATTGGGCTGCAACAACACCGCTTGATTCTGATATAATGCGCAGCGCGCTGGAATTCAGTCTTAGAGCATATGGAAACCCATCGAGCAAACATTGGCTTGGTAAAGAGGCTCGGCAGGCTCTCGAAGAATCGCGTGCAAGAGTCATGCACTCCATAGGTATTACAAAAGGGAATTTTGTTTTCACCAGCAGTGGCACTGAGGCGGATCATATACCAATCTTTGCAATCCTCGAGAGGCTTAGACGTGCTAGTTCTGCAGGAAAACCCATACATGCCATAATATCTTCGATCGAACACTCTGCAATTGAAGAACAAATACGCGTTTTGGAAAGACTAGGGCTTCAAGTGTCGAGGATCGATCCTGATTCAAAAGGACATCTCGAAGCTGAGCACGTCGCTTCTAAGATACGCAATGAGACTGTCATAATCTGCATTATGAATGTCAACAATGAGACAGGTGCCATTCAAGACATCAAAGCCATATCGGAGAGCATCAGAGAAGTTGTTCAGCTAAAGAGAATGAAAAAGCCATGGCTTCATGTTGATGCAGTTCAAGCGCTTGGAAAGTTATCGATTAGAGATCTCGAAAACTATGCGGATAGCTTTGCTGTATCCGCACATAAAATCCGAGGACCAAAGGGAACAGGTGGGCTTTGGTTTGCTCGACCTCCGGAAATTTTTATCCGTGGCGGAGGACAAGAGTCGGGCTTGAAACCAGGTACAGAAAATCTCTTTGGTGCATTTGCTTTTTCTCTTGCTGCTGAAAAAGCAGCACTATCGATGCCAGCAAATCAAGAGAAAGCTTTAATACTTGAGGAACGCATCATAGATGGCATATCGAGCATTCCCAATGCTCTCATAATTCCTGAACGAATACCAAAAGATAATGGCTTTGTGCCCTCGATAATATCAATGGCTTTCCCTGGTTTAGGCGGAGAAACTATGGTGCGAGCATTGTCGGACTGTCACATCGCGGTTTCTACGGGCTCAGCCTGCATGTCGAACATTCACCATGCAGAACGACGAGTCTTGAAGGCTATGCAAGTACCTGAGGATATAGCTTTTTCATCAATTCGTGTCTCTACTGGTCCATTGACAACCCTACAAGACATTGATTCCTTTCTAGAACAGGTCGAGGTCTTGTATCGAAAGCTTAAAACCTGATAATACAAAAGCTATGCATACTCTTTTCCTCATCAAACCAGGTGAAATTGAGCTAAAGCTTGGCAATAAGCGCGAATTTGCGCGTCGCTTGAAAGAACAGATAACCAAGAGGCTCAAAGGTATCCCATTTACGCTCGAGGAATATCCCGGTAGATTTTTCCTGACTGTCGAAGAGAAAGATTCGGAATTAACTTTATTTGTGCTTCAGCATTGCCCTGGGATAAATGGTGTTGCAAAAGCCATTAAGACAAAAAAAGATATAGATGAAATTTGCCTAGCTGCAGTAGAATGCGCTAAGACAGAAATCTTGACAGGCGCACATACCTTCAAAATAGAAGCTAGGCGTTCAGACAAAAGCTTTCCTTTTGATTCCTACAGGATATGCGTTATTGCTGGCAATAGCGTTCTTGCTGAATATCCAACACTTTCTGTAGATGTTCATAATCCGGATTTTATAATCAGGATAGAAATCAGAGAGCGAGCCTATATCTATTCTAGCACCGCTGCAGGGCCTAGAGGATTGCCGGTAGGGAGCCAAGGCAAAGGAATTCTACTTCTCTCTGGAGGAATCGATTCACCGGTCGCAGGATACATGATGGCTTGTCGAGGCCTTGCGCTCGAAAGCGTTTATTTTCACAGCTATCCTTATACCTCGCCTGAGGCTCAGCAGAAAGTCGAACGCCTTGCTGCACGTATTGCAATCTGGACAGGTGGCATGCATCTGTGGATTGTACCATTTACAGATATTCAGCTTGCTATATCTAAAACATCTTATGAGGAGACAAAAACGCTCATGCTTAGGATGGCGATGATGCAGGCAGCTGATATTATTGCCCATCGCATCAATGCAAACTCTATCGTAACTGGCGAAAGCCTTGGACAAGTTGCAAGCCAAACAGCGGAAAATATGCGATTATCTCAGAGCAAAACTTCCTTGCCTGTCTTAAGGCCTCTAATTGGAATAGACAAAGAAGAGATCATCGCTATCGCGCGACAAATAGAGACATATGAGATTTCGATTTTGCCCTATGAAGACTGCTGTGTTGTATTTAGTCCTAAACACCCCATTCTAAAGCCCGATTATGAGGAGCTTAAAGGCTATTTTGAATCGCTTGCTTTAAATAATCTAATTGAATCGGCTGTCATGAAATCCGAGAGGAAATATTTTGATTTCGCATATGCGCTAAAAACTAATACAAAATAAAAAAGCTACCATGAAACCATGATAGCTTTATCTATCCCCAAGGGGAATCGAACCCCTGTTGGCGGGTTGAAAACCCGCTGTCCTAACCTCTAGACGATGGGGACATTCATTTCGGCATTCTAAGCCCATTTTTAGGACGGGAAGGTCGAACGGCAGTGAACCTATCAGAATTTCCAACGCATGTCAATAAGCAAGACCATAATTGAAATGCAATAAGAGTGCAAACTTAGCTTTCAATGAGGTTCTATATGTCTTCTTTAGCCAGATGCTCCATGATTTTCTTCTGCAACTCCTGGGCTAGCTTATTCTCAGGCATTATGCGCAATGCCAGTTCGCAATCGGCATGAGCCTGTACGTAATCTCCAAGCTGCCACCAACATAGAGCTCGTCTATAGCGAGAAAAGAAATGATACGGGTGTAT
>DMNL01000072.1:1696-3715 GCA_003452735.1 Spirochaetaceae bacterium | reverse complement strand
CTTTATCTCCAGCTATGCCGATGAATTTTATATTAGTTCTTTTCTGTGAGACCGCGGCGTTATATGCACCGACAACTTCTGCATCGTTATGCCCTGATATTACATCGATGACAGGCTCTCTTTTAAGCACATTCTCCACTAGATCCTGTGAAGAAGCCCTATTCCCAGCACCCACATCGCCTTCTTCGATGACCTTGGCTTTGGGGAACGAGGCAAGCACTGTATCTCTGAAGCCCTCGAATCTATCTTTTGAAACCTGTCCAGAGGTGGGACGAGATACGAACAGACATACGGGGTTGGGCTTATTCAATGTCTTTAGGTAATCAACCGCGATTTTTCCGGCAACGACACCCAAAGCTCTCATGTCATGACCAACGAATGTTGCCCATACAGCATCAGATGGTTTGGCTGGCTGTTGTTTATAATCGCCGATTACAAAAGGAATGCCTTTTGCAACAGCTTGCTTCATGGTGGGAATTGCCGAAGAAGCATCCGCTGGGAACAATATGATTCCCTTTGCGCCTGCAGCAAGAAGATTTTCGATGTTGTTTAGCATTGTCTGCACATCGGAATGAGAATCTTCGAATTGAAATGTAAAATTCGCCTCAGGATGTTCGGAAGCCCATTGCTTGCAACCATCTATGACACCAAGGAACCATGTATAAGCAGTAAGCTCCATTATGCTTACACCGATAAGGGTCTTGTTGTCTTTTGTCTGTGCTGGTGTCTTCTGAGCCCATCCAGCCGTGGATGCAAGGAGAAAAATGATTAGCATGATTGAACCGATTTTTTTCATAGTCTCCTCCATAAAGATCTACCAAAGACTTATTGCCAACGTTGTCGGCAACGATTACAATCATCCTATTGAAGTGTGAATTTGTCAAGCTTTTTTTTAAGAATGTCACTTGAGTGAGGGTTTGGAAGACCTAGGACTTAGAAGGCTGAGGATCCAGAAGACCGAAAATCTGGAAGACAAGCGGCATGTCTTGAACAAATAATAAGGGGAAAATATTTTTCATATTAGAGAGTTATTGATATAGAGAGCTATTGACATTTGCCAACGTTGTCGGCAACGCTAGGTGTTGCAAAACATCTCGTATATAGAGCAGGCAAGACAATGGAGCGTTAAGCCATGACAAAACTAAAAGATATTGCGGATGAAACAGGATTTTCAATAAAGACAGTCTCTCGCGCTATACATGACCATCCAGATATTAAAAAAGAAACGAAAGAAATCATAATGGAAGTAGTCCGAAAGCGAGGATTTACTCCCAACTGGGCTGCCCAGAGCCTCAGGAATCAGAAAACAAATACAATCGGCTATATCATTCCAAATATAACGAATGGATTCTTCAGTGAGATCGGCATAGCCATCGATGCGTTTTTTAGAGAGAAAGGTTATTCTACACTCATTTGTTTTACATCGGACTCAAGGGAAAACGAGATTGAATCAATTCGCTCTCTTCTTGCAAAGAATATCGATGGAATTATTCTCGCACCGATAGGAAACAGAGGAGAATTTATAGACGAGATACCAAACCTCGCCGATACGCCTCTTGTGTTGATCGACAACCGGCTTAGCGGGCCACCTCGCAATTATGTGCTTCAGGACAATGAAGGCAATTCTCGCAGACTAACTGCCCATATTATTAGCCATGGCCATGCGAATATAGGTTTTGTGACTGGTCCTCTAGAGGAATCATCTTCCCGCGAACGCTTTTTGGGTTTCTGCAATGCTCTGGAAGATGCAGGCGCAATATACGACGAGAGCCTTGTGCGAACCGTAGACTGGGAAATCCACAGTGGCTATGAGGCTACCAAGGATCTCTTCGATCATAAAGGAAACACGAGACCAACTGCAATTATATATGGCAACACTCAGCTCCTTCTTGGCGGATATAAAGCACTTCGAGAGAAAGATCTTTTGATTCCTCAGGATGTTGCCGTTGCCTCTTTTGAGCATCCTGACATAATCGATGCGCTTACTCCCTGTCCCACTACACTTGAAAAGGTCGAAAA
>DMNL01000072.1:0-1516 GCA_003452735.1 Spirochaetaceae bacterium | reverse complement strand
CCACCACAGGAAATCCTTATCCCAAGCCAACTGATAATAGGAGAATCCTGCGGCTGCTTTGCTAGAAGCCAAAATCCGTAATCTTAGATCTATAACAAAATCCATTGAGAAAAAATCTAAGTCTAGCTCAATCTATTATTTCAAAGTCAAATGTGTAATTGTAGATATGATTTTGAGTTAAACCAGCTTCCTCTTTTCTCTTTAATACCCCAAATAGTCTCTTTTCTTCCAGAGATGCTGAATCACGAACTTTTCGCCTTTTGGATCTCGCGCCTTTACTAGATTTATAATGCGCCAGTGCTCTTCCTGGGTTTTTCGAGCTATTTCGGGGTTCATGGTCTGCAGGAAAAGGTGCGAAGACTTGAGATTGAGCCTTTCGAAGAAGTTTTCGAGCAATTCATTGCCCGACATTCTTATGAATTCTCTATGGAATCTGTAGTGGACTTCTGCGTAGGTCATCATGTCGATAGGAGCTGTAGCAATGATATCGTCCATTGTTTTATTTAAAGCTTCCATCTCTGATGTATCGGCTCCGCGCTCGACTGAGAGCCTAAAAGCTAACCCTTCGAGATAAGCCCTTACTTCTATGAGATCGAGGTAGTTCTTGCCTGAATAAATGCGAACATAGCTGCCTGATTTTGGTTTGACAACAATTAGGCCATCTTGTTCTAGTCTTTTGAACACTTCTCTGATTGGCGTTCTAGAGCATTCGAATTCCTTTGCCAGAGCGTTTTCGGAAAGTTTTTGTCCGGCAAAATAATACTCATCAAGAATGCGTCGGCGGAGAACTGAATAGAGTTCTTCGACATTATTGGCGATATCTGTCATGCTGTTTCGGGTCTAGATCCCTCCTATATGCAATGCAGGATTGGATCGGAAACCTCCTCCTTTGAGAGTTCATCCTTTGGGAGTACATCTAGCAAGCTGATTACTTTGAGCATGCAACGCGGAATATGAAAGCATACTTTATAATGGTTTCCTTTTACAGTATTTGCTATGGAGCCATCGCGATGCAGGTATCCGAACCATTCCCCATAGACTGGGTCTGGGAAATGAGAGAATGTATATTCATGGATCGTTTCGAACCATCGTTCCCAGCGCCTGTCTTTTGTGGATACATAAGCCATCAGCGTGGCGATTAGAGCCTCACAATGAGGCCACCAATATTTCATATCCCATTCTATCTGTGCAGGCTGTTTTCCTTCGGCATCTAGGAAAGAGAACAAGCCACCAAACTCGGTGTCCCATCCGCGCTCGAGAGACCAGGAAAGGAGATCGATAGCTTTATTGAGTAGAACTTTATCACCATTAATGTGAGCTTCGCTCATAAGGAACCAGGAGGTCTCTATAATATGACCGGGGTTAATTGTGCGTCCTTCGCATCCTTCCGTCATTTCTCCATCTGGATCTACTGTCTCGAGCAGGACTTTTTTTTCGGGCTTTACGAAATAACGGAAAAGCTCTTCTATGCGATCTTGTATTCTGCTTGAGTAAATAGAGGCATGCTCTGGATCTG
>DMNL01000078.1 GCA_003452735.1 Spirochaetaceae bacterium | reverse complement strand
GTCTTTGTGGTATAAAATGCAGCGATGATCTCTTCGCGCGAATTAAAGCCAATGGCGCGCAAAAACATGGTTCCTAGGATCTTTCGCTTGCGATCGATCTTGGCGTGAATAAGATCATGCTTCTGATCGATTTCGAATTCGAGCCAGCTACCTCTATATGGAATTATACGAGAGGAGAATACACCCTTGTCGTGACTGAAAATAACTCCAGGCGAACGATGAATCTGAGAAACGATGACGCGTTCCGCCCCATTGATTATGAATGTGCCGCGGTCGGTCATAAGTGGAATATCGCCTAAGTAGATTTCTTTCTGCCTTATCTCTCCGGTCTTCTTGAACACAAGATTTATAACTGCCTTTAGAGGCACAGAATAGGTCAGTGTCTTCTGCTTGCATTCGAGTTCAGAATACTTGATAGCTTTTTCATCGAGAGAATACCGTTCGTATTCGATCACAAGATCACCGGACGGACTTTCTATAGGAAAAGTGGTACGGAATACCTCCTCAAGGCCTATTGGTTCGAGAGGCTCCCCCTTGCGAAGTCTTTCTCTTTGGAGAAAGTGCTCGTAAGACGAGAGTTGAATATCGATGAGATCAGGTATATCCATTACATCGTGGAATTCTTTTCCTATGTAAGTCCGCTTGATCTTCTGTCCTGAATATGTCATCAGTTACCCTCCATGCGCCCTTAGCGCTCGGGTTAAAGGTCAATACGCTGATGTTTATATATCGAACATCGGCGCTATATATCATTCCGTCATCGGGAAGCACTCATTGCCGGCAAAACTCAATTAGCCAGAATGCTTCCCGAAAACGGGGGATCGAAATCCCCCTTCTTTTCATCGACTAAGGCCCAAAATCTATGGCCAGACTTATTTTATCTCGACCGTTCCGCCAGCAGCTTCGATCTGCTTCTTGATCTTGTCTGCTTCCTCTTTAGAGATGTTCTCCTTGAGGGGCTTGTCTCCAGCCTCGACTAGGTCTTTGGCTTCTTTCAAACCAAGACCGGTTATCGAACGGACTTCCTTAATAATAGCGATTTTCTTATCTGCAGGCACATTGCCCTTGAGGATCACTGTAAACTCAGTTTTCTCCTCGACTGGAGCAGCTGCGGCTGAGGCGGCGGGAGCAGCAACGGCCACTGGGGCAGCTGCGGTTACGCCAAATTTTTCTTCCATCGCTTTTACTAGTTCGGAAATCTCGAGGACGGTCATCGAAGCGATTGCGTCGATGATTTGTTCTTTTGTAAGTGCTGCCATATTATCTTCTCCTGATCTCATGGTAGTCCATCACAACGAATGGACCTTCTATCGAACTCCGACAGGAACGGCAGCCTCCGAAGCCTGACGGATACTCGCCTTTTCTAAAAAACATGCTAAAAAACAGCTCAAAGAGCCTCTTCCTTCGCCTTCTTTTCCTCGATTGCCTTGAGAACGCGAACCAGTTTAGTCGGAATAGCATTGATTACATAGACGAGGTTCTGCGCCGGTGCTTGCATGGTAGACATTAGCATTGCTATTAGCTGATTGCGGCCAGGTAGCTTGCTGAATGCCTCGACCTTATCAGCATCCATGAATTCTTTATCTATCATTGCACCCTTGATAATCAAGGCAGGCGTTTCCTTGGCAAAATCGAGCAGAATCTTGGCAACTTCATTAGAATCGGTCTTGATAAAGGCAACGGCGGTGGGTCCTTTTAGCACAAGCTCTACTGCATGCGAATAACCGAGCTCCTCGAAGGCCAAACGTGCAAAATTGTTCTTGACAACATGGAGTTCTACACCCTTCTCGCGCAGTTGCTGCCGCAATGTCGTAATCTGTTCGACTGTCAAGCCTCTATATTCTGTAAAGATAAAATCGTTCGAGCCCGAGATCATCTCTCTAAGCATGCCTATGGCTTCGACTTTTCTTGGTTGAATTTTCGATGCTTTAATGGCCATAGTCTTACCTCTTCTCCGATTTGTTCAGTGCGACTTTGACGCTTGGCCCCATGGTCGGCGTCAAGAATACCGAAGCGACAAAATCGCCTTTGACATCAGAAGGGCGCTTGCGATTTACCTCTTCTACAAGCGTGCTTAGATTCTCGGCAATTTTCTCGGCCTCCATGGATACCTTGCCAACTGGCAGGTGAATAATCCCTGACTTATCGGTGCGGTATTCGGTGCGGCCTTTTCTCAATTCGCTGAGCGCGCTGCTCAGATCGTTTGTAACCGTACCTGTCTTAGGGTTCGGCATAAGGCCACGGCGTCCGAGCACCATACCCAATTTGCCGACATCTTTCATCATATCGGGTGTCGCAACGGCTATATCGAAATCAAGCCATCCGCCCTTGATTTTCTCGATATATTCATCGCTCCCTGCATAGGTGGCTCCTGCCTCGAGAGCTTCTTTGGCGCGCTCGGGTTTGCAGAATACAAGAATTCTCTTCTCTGCTCGGAATTGATGAGGAAGGACAACTGTATCGCGTACAGATTGGCTCTTCTTAAGGTTTAGCCTTATATGTGCTTCCACTGTTTCATCGAATTTGGCTGTCTTGAGTTCTTTGACGAGTGCACAAGCATCCCCGATATCATAGGCTTGCGAATGATCCACTTTCTTGGCTACTTCAATGTATTTCTTGCCGCGTTTCATATCACAACTCCACATCCACACCCATCGACCTTGCGGTCCCCGCAACTATGCGTTTCGCGGCTTCGAGATCATTTGCATTTAGGTCTGGCAATTTCTGCTTGGCAATTTCTTCAAGCTTTGCCTTCGAGAGCTTTGCAACCTTGTCCTTCTGAGGAAACGAAGAACCCTTTTCTATACCGCAAGCTTTTTTGATGAGCACACTCGCGGGAGGCGTTTTCAGGACAAACGTGAATGTCTTATCCTGATAAATAGTTATAATCGCTGGTATAACTAGCCCAGGCTCCATATTTTTCGTGCGCTCATTGAACTGTTGACAGAACATGGGCGCCGAAACACCATGAGGACCAAGCGCAGGTCCTACGGGAGGAGCCGGTGTCGCCTTTCCAGCCGGACACTGCAGTTTGACTATTGCAGTGATTTTCTTTTTGGCCATAGCCTTTCTCCTATCGTGGTATACCCGGCATTGTATTGCCGGGGTAGCGTCTCCATACCATGGAGACTCCCATCATTAGAGCAAAAACCCCTTATCTGAGAAGCATATC
>DMNL01000153.1 GCA_003452735.1 Spirochaetaceae bacterium | reverse complement strand
ATTCATGGCGGAAGTTATGATAGTCAATCCGAATACAAAAAAAAGTCTCCACTCGCTTCGATATTTCGGAATGAGCATCACAGCGATAGAAAAGGCCAAGATAGCTAAAAATGAGGAGACTATCGAAAGCTCAACGAGTTCTGAAACACCTGTCTCAAGCGCCTTTCTGTCGGATCTACGCTGGGCTACGAGCCTGACACCGTAGACTGGAAGCCCAATTTGCGCTGCTGCAATAAAATAATTTGTGAATGAGGAAGCAATACCTGTGCGACCGAGATTCTCTGGGCCAAGAACTCTTGCTACATAGGGATAGGTAATAAGGGGAACAAGTATGGTCAAGAAAGTGCTAAGGGTCGAAAAAAGAAAATTGCTTACTATCGATGGCTCAGACTCATGCAATTCAGTATTCATCGATGCCCCGAATTATTTTTGGCTTCTATTGCTTGTGCTGCCATCCAGTTACTGATAGCCCGAATTCTCTTTTCTGCAGCAGAGAAAATATCCACAAATTGAGAAGCCAATTTTCTTGGATTGAAATAACTTACGCTGCTAACTAGAATACCTTCTTGTACCTCCTTGAAAGAAAAAGCGATTCGGAAATCTTTTGCATCAAAAGCGCGGATAGGCCCTATGCCCATGGGTTGCACGTTTTCGATTAAGAAAAAGACAATATTATCCTTCTCAAAAAGCGATACGGAGAACCATGTAGATCCAAAATTTGCATCTTTTATGTGTACAAAGAGACTCAGTTCCTCGGGAATCTTGGAAAAAGGCCTTACCGGCTTAGGAATTCGCGATCCTGGAGTTTCTACCACATAGACATCATCGAATAATATCGTCTCCTTGCCCCTAGTCTCGGAATAATAAGTAATTCCTGATAAAGTATCCAGTTGTGCTAGCCTATTAAGAAATATCAGCTTATCTGTATCAGAAAACCGAACAGCATCGATTAGATATGCGGTCTGATATTTGCTTCCCTCTTTTCGATCTGGTAGACTCTCTTGCAGGGTCATAGCTGTTTGACCCGAAGGCAAAAGTCTGGGCGAACTATTCTCCATGTAATCCTCAATAATAAGATTATTAGCCAAAAGCCTCTGTATCTCATCGCTTGTCAGCTTTGGCAAGACAGCCCTTAGCGATGGTAGGCTATCTGCATACACTACCTTTGCTCCAACAAGAGAAAGAATTAAGAATAGAGATATCTTTGCGTTCGATAATTTAATATGCACCATCACCTTTGAGCACTACTATAATTGTCTTGAGGAGTATATAGAGATCGAGCCAAAGCGACCAGCTTTGAATATAGTATACATCAAGCGCGATCCTTTGCTCATAGTCGGTCTCAGAACGACCAGATATCTGCCATAAGCCCGACAGCCCAGGCTTTACTTTGGAAAATAGCCAATAGTTATCTCCATATTTTATTACTTCATTATTAATTATAGGTCGAGGACCAATCAGACTGAGATCGCCTTTTAGAACATTCCATAATTGTGGCAATTCATCTAAACTTGTCCTTCGTAAAAAAGCGCCAATCCTCGTTATTCGAGGATCGTTTTTTAGCTTGAAATTAGATTGCCATTCTGTCCGTGCCTCTGGACTATCCTGTAGCAATCTTTCAAGCATTTGAGAAGAATTGTTGTACATCGAACGAAATTTAAGTATTTCGATAGGTTTGCTATCCTTACCTAGTCGATGATGGCGATAGAATACTGGCCCAGGAGAATCGAGCTTTATAAGAATCGCGATAATGATAAAAATCGGCAAAAGCAATATCATACCAATAATGCTTAGTACTATATCCATCAAGCGCTTAATCGCCATATTTCGGGGCTCGAGAAGCTCCTGATCGGTAAGCAAGCCTAGAATTCCATCAAGATCCTGCACCGTCATCCACAAGCTTGAAATACCTATGATATCAGGAATAATAACATAACGGCGGAATTCCATCGCCTGCTGAACGATGATTTCACCTAAACGCCTATGATCCACTTCTGGCATTGCTATAATTGCGGTCTGGACTTCTCCCGAAGATGCAATACGAGAACCAAGGTTAATACCTGTAATAATGGGAACGCCTCGATATTCACCCGCAAGAAGAGGATTGTCATCGAGCAGAAGCACAGGGATATAACCCAATTTGAGATTATCGAGAAGGCGATCGACAACGAGCTTACCTGTCTCCCCTGCTCCAAATATGACAGCAGGAATTCCCCACATCTTATGCCTTACAAGCAATGATTCTGAAACAGTTCTGCAGTAAAAGAAAAGAGGAATACTGAATACACAGGAGAACAAGAATGCGACCTGATATTGATCAAATCTTTTAGCGCTAATATATAGGGAAAGGATAATTCCTGCATGGGCAAGGAACGAGGCAATAGTAAAACGTCTTAACTTTTCTGGTGCGGAAAGGGTAATCCCAGGATAGAGATTTAGAAGCGATAACATGACTATAAATGCTGGAAGATAAGGCCAATAAGTAACAAATGACTTGAAATTGATCCCTTGCATATCGATAAGGTTTTCCAAGAAAAAACCCGAGCCAAAACTTGTCATGACGGCAAAAAGATCACCTATGAGAAGTCCACCTATCATGAGTAGATTTTTTTTCTTTTGATTGGAAGGACAGTGAGTATGCAAAAGATCTAAGAT
>DMNL01000134.1 GCA_003452735.1 Spirochaetaceae bacterium | reverse complement strand
GAAATACAGAAGGAAAGAGAAGAAAAACTGAGAGCATTAGAAGCAGCCCGATTACAGATCGAAAAGCAATTTGGCCAAGGCTCTTTGATGAAACTAGGAGCCCACACGATTGCTCAAGGAATAGACGTCATCTCTTCAGGGTCGATCCTTCTAGATGAAGCCCTTGGTATAGGCGGCTATCCTCGCGGACGAATCATTGAAATCTATGGTCCGGAGTCTTCTGGCAAGACAACGCTGGCATTGCATGCAATTGCCGAAGCTCAAAAGAAAGGCGGAATAGCGGCATTCATTGATGCTGAGCATGCCTTGGATCCGATATATGCTCGAAATCTGGGTGTAGACATAAACGAACTCTATATTTCTCAACCTGACAATGGTGAACAAGCGCTAGACATTGCAGAATCCCTTATTCGTTCAGGTGCCGTGGATATAATTGTAATAGATTCTGTGGCCGCCCTTACACCACAAGCAGAAATTGAAGGTGAAATGGGAGATTCTCATGTTGGACTTCAGGCTCGACTAATGAGTCAAGCTTTACGCAAGCTAGCGGGGACTCTCTCAAAAAGCAAGACGATTCTTGTCTTTATCAATCAGATACGCATGAAAATAGGGGTAATGTTCGGCAATCCCGAAACCACCACAGGTGGCAATGCCCTCAAGTTCTATTCTTCAGTTCGCATCGAAGTTCGAAGAATAGATACTATCGAAGGAGGACAGGACGAAGAAGCAATTGGCAACAGGGTACGTGTAAAGGTGGTAAAGAATAAGGTAGCGCCGCCATTTCGTAAAGCCGAACTAGAGATAATATTTGGTAAAGGCATCTCATGGAGCGCTTCTCTTCTAGATGCAGGGGTAAAGTGCAATGTGATCGAAAAAAAAGGCGCTTGGTATACATGGTCTGGCGAGAAGATAGGGCAGGGCAGGGAAAATGCAAAGGCATATCTAGAGCAAAATGCCGAGGCGGCAAAAAAAATCGAAACACAAGTGCGCGAGATATTATTCAGTCCAGATAAGTCTAAGACAACCGAAGCAATTATCTCACAAGCAAACCCTTCTGGAACAAATGATTCTTTTAATACAGCTGCCAATATAGAAAATTCCGAAAATAATAGCTCAAAGATCAGAACAGAGGATTTGTTCTGATGTCATATTTTCAAAAGGGGTTTAAGCGCTTGTTATCATGGAAAAAGTCTGGTTAGGACTAGGCTCAAACAAAGGAGACTCCTCTTCAATTTTGGATTCAGCCATCCAAGAGCTAGGAGGATTTCTTTATGAGTTAAGGCGATCTGGACTTTGGCGTTCTCGCGCTCGTTATTATAACGATCAGCAAGATTTTCTAAACCTTGCAGTATCAGGTTTTACCAATCTTACACCGCGCGAATTACTTATTCAGATACATCGCATTGAAGCAAATCATGGTAGGGATAGAAGCAAGGAGATCAAAAAAGGCCCTCGTACTCTTGATATAGATATTCTCATATATGATCAAAAAATATTTGCAGAACCAGATTTGATAATTCCTCATCCTGGCCTAGCAGAAAGAAAATTTGCTCTATTGCCTCTTCTAGAGCTTGATTACGAACTGATTCATCCTGGGCTCGGCATTTCTCTGAGGGAATTAGCAGCTTGCCTTCCACCTCAAGGTATTTACCCCGTGAACAACAATCGTTATGATTGGCCTTATTCAGAATGACTAAAGAATTCGGCGATGATTCGATTCAAGAAAAGAATGCTTTCATATCTAATGGCAGAACCTTTTGTCTAAGCGATTTCGAGGGTCCTCTCGATCTTTTGTTATATCTAATAATAAAGAATGAGATGAATATCAATGACATTCGTATTTCGAGCATCACTGAACAATTCTTACAATGTTTAGATAGCGATCCCTCCGCGGATCTTGACGAGATATCAGAATTCTATCAAATGGCAGCTACGCTTCTTTATATCAAATCGCGCAGCCTTATTCCTCACACCGAAGATGAAGCCGAAGAACTAGATGATCCGCGAAGAAACCTCATCGATCAGTTGATAGAATATCATCGCTTCAAGAAACTCTCTGAGCTTATGGAACAGCGTGAAATGGAGGTTGAGTGGTTTGTCGAGAGAAAGGTCGCACAGCGCACCTTGCCTTTTGCAGACAATCCAGATATCGATCCTTGGATACCAGCCGATTCATGGGATTTGCTAAGGATCTTTGCTTCGATGATTAGAAACTTTAGTTCAGAGCGCATAATCGATCTCTATGAAGAGGTTAGTATCAATGAAAAAATTGCGCTTATATATGAGCTATTGGACAAGAAGGGCAATTTTCATTTTGATGATTTAATTTCTCGGAATACTTCTGCCATGGATCTCGCATGTGCGTTTCTTGCCGTGTTGGATTCAACAAAGAACAAATTGATAAGTGTTCGTCAGCATAAGCTCTTTGGCGATATTCTGATAATTCCATATTCGGCGGTGGAGCCTTCAAATGAACGAACAACTTGATCTTGAGGCTGCCTTAATTAGCGCGATTCTATTTCTTGAAAATGAACCTCTTTCCGAAGAAAAACTTGCAAGAATTGCTGGCTTTACACTGGAGCAGACTTCGCTTGCTCTTCAGAGAATTTGTTCAGAATTCGATCAACCAGTTCATGGTTTTGCTCCAATTAAGAAAGAGACAGGATGGATTTTTGCTCCTAAGCTAGTTTTTTGGGAACAGTTAAAAGATCACTATGGCAAAAAAAACGAGATGAGACTCTCGCGCGCTGCCATGGAAACCCTTGCCATTATTGCCTACTCTCAACCAATCACTCGTGCTGAGATAGAAGCTATTCGTGGTGTTAATGTCGATGCGATGATTAGACTCCTTCTTGAAAAGAACCTTATAACAGAGATGGGCAAGCGTGATGTGCCTGGGAAACCGATGCAATACGGGACTACCCAGGAATTCCTAAGATGTTTTGGATTGAATTCGATCGAAGATCTTCCGAAGCTAGACGAGGTAGAAAATACAAGATTCTCAAGACTGGAGACGCCTGAAGGATGAGTGAGCCCAAAGAGAAATCGATCCGGTTACATGCTTACCTTGCTTCTCTTGGGATAGCTTCTCGACGTTCTTGCGAGGAAATGATTAGAGAGGGAAGAGTAACTGTTGATGGCGTAAAGGCATCAATTGGGCAAAAAATCGTCTGCAATGAAAGAATAGAAATAGATGGAGAGCCTATCATTGTAACTCAGCGCAAAAGACTTCGATATATTCTTTTAAATAAGCCAAAAGGCTATCTTTCTTCACTCAGCGATCCATACGGGCGTCCCTGTGCTATCGATTTAATTTCGGGCAATGTGAATGAGCGAATTTACAACATTGGTAGACTGGACCAATGGTCGAGTGGTCTTCTTCTATTCACAAATGATGGAGATCTAGCTTCAAAACTAATGCATCCCTCAGGTCAAATCGAAAAAGAGTATAGAATCTTGACTGATGTGCCGATTCCAGAAAATTTCGCATCAAGCTTTATGCGGGGAATTATTATCGATGGGATACGATATCGTGCCCGCTCTGTCCTAGTCACAGGGCCTAATAGCGCCGTCATTATCCTTATAGAAGGAAAGAACCGCGAGATTCGTCGGGTGTTAGAGTATTTCGATCTTCATGCAAAGCTGCTGGAACGCATTCGATTTGGCCCTATTTGCGATCCTAACTTAGCACCAGGACAGTGGCGCGAACTCACCGAAAATGAAGTACAAGCACTCAAAGCTTTTAGCGATTTGAATCAGAAATCTAAAGGAAAGTGATAATGAAAGTTGCAATTGATGGCCCCGCTGGTTCTGGCAAATCTACAATTGCACGCATGATTGCGGAGAGACTTGGATTTTTATATATAAATTCTGGTAGTCTTTATCGCGCAATCTCTTTTCTTGCCCTTCGCGAAGGTATTGACTGGCGAGATATCGATAAAATGATAAGTCTTGTCAAAAAACACCATTTTGATTATCTAGCCGATGGGTCGGTCCTTGTAGATGAAGAAAGGCTTGAAGAAGAGCTTAGAACTCCAGAGGTAGATGCTATTGTCTCTCAAGTCTCTGCAATACCACAGATTCGTTCTGAAGTTAATTCTATTATTAGAAAAATCTCCGAAGGCAAAGATGTTGTCAGCGAGGGCAGGGATATTACAACAGTAGTCTTTCCAGATGCTGATGTAAAACTATATCTGGATGCTTCTCCTAATATACGAGCAGAAAGACGATATCATGAAAGACTTGAAAAGCAAGTTCCTGCCAAGAACGAAGGAGAAAGAGTCGCTTCGATTTCAATTGAAGAAATACGTAAGAATATAGAAATGCGAGATAAGCTCGATGCTCAAAAACCTATCGGCGCTCTTAAAATCGCGGAAGATGCTATATATTTGGATACCTCTGACTTGACCATAGAGCAAGTTTATGACAAAGTATACAAAATTCTAAGGGCAAGGATTGCACATGGCAGATAATATGGAAGTGGGAATGGACGTCCAAGATCCCTCCAAGGACGATATCCAAACACAATTGCAGGAGCAGTACCTCAAATCGTTTGAGGGTCTGGAGGAGGGCGATTTAGTCGAAGGAAAGGTCGTCCAAATAGCTGGCGACACTGTTTTTATAGATGTAGGGTACAAATCAGAAGGCAAACTAAATGTATCAGAATTTGGCGATATTCCTCCTAAGCCGGGAGATGTCGTCAAGGTAATCTTAATTCGTAAAGAGACTCACTCAGGCGATATAATAATTTCAAAGAAGAAGGCCGATGAGAAACTCTTTTGGAAATCGATAGCAAATGCTTTCAAAGAGCATCAACCAGTCGAAGGCACTATCACAAAAGAAATAAAAGGCGGATTCGAGGTCGATCTTGGCCATGGATTATCAGGTTTTCTGCCTTTGAGCAAAGCAGATGTACAACGTGTAGAAAAAAGTGAACAGCTTGTTGGAATGCGATGTAGGTTCTATCTCGAGCGCTTGTACTCAGATAAAAAAATCAACATCATTCTAAACAGGCGAAAACTTATGGAAGAAGAAATAGAACGCAAACGCGAATCCTTCTTCCAAAACACGCAAATTGGCGACTCTGTTAGAGGTGTTGTAAAGAGTTTTACAAGCTTTGGTGCTTTCATAGATCTAGGAGGGTTCGACGGTCTTCTGCATATCAACGATATGAGCTGGGGTCATGTAACACGTCCAAAAGATTTTGTTCGAAAAGGACAGGAAATTGAACTTAAAGTCATTCGTTTAGATCCAGAAGAGAAACGTATCAATCTTTCGCTAAAACACTTTACTCCGGATCCATGGAACAGTTTTGAAGAGAAATATCATGTTGGTGATATCGTAAAGGGAAAGGTTACTAAACTCACTGACTATGGTGCATTTATAGAGCTTGAAGAAGGTATCGAGGGTCTTGCTCATATCTCTGAGTTTTCATGGTTGAAGAAAGTTCGAAGGCCTGAGGATGTGCTAAAAGCTGGCGATATTGTCGACTGCATGATTCTTGGATACGATATTCCAGCTGGTAAAGTTTCGCTAGGTCTTAAGCAGGTTCAACCCAATCCATGGGACACAATAGATCAAAGCTATCCAGTAGGTACACGGCTAAAGAGAAAAGTTGTTAAGGTTACAAATGCAGGAGCTTTTATAGAATTAGAAGAAGGAATCGATGGTTTCCTTCATATAGACGACTACTCTTGGACACAAAAAATAAAGAATCCATCTTCTGTTCTACATGAAGGTGATGAAATAGAAGTTATTGTGCTTGAGAGCAATCCAGAGGAAAGAAATATCCGTTTAGGTGTAAAGCAGCTGACAGAAGATCCTTGGCGTTCTTTTGCCAAGACATACAAGCCCGGTTCTATTGTCGAGGGAACGGTATCTTCCGTAACTGACTTTGGTGTATTTGTCAAAGTACCGGGAAATATCGAAGGCTTGATTAAGAAGCAGGATTTGGTATCCGATCGAAATGAGTCTTATGACGAAGCCTTAAAAAAATATCATCCTGAAATGCAGATTAAGGCAGTTGTAATTGATCTCAATCCAGAGCGCCAAAAACTGGGGCTTTCCATTAGGGATTTAGTCCAGAAACAAGAACGTGAGGAGATTTCCCGTTTTATTCAGGAAGATGAAGGAGAGGCAGGCTATACGCTAGGTGACCTCTTAAAGGCAAAAGATAGTGAAAACGACTGAGCACTTTTGTTCAGTCTTATAGAATGGCAGAAATGGTTTCGGTAATAGATTCGGATAGATTCCGTACGTTGATCGATATCAACGCGCAACTTAATTCTAGTTACACAGATTTTCGTTCTTTGCTAAAGACTATCGTTGAATCAGCAGCGAGACTTGTGGGCGCTGAGGCAGCGAGCCTCGCTCTTTTTGATGCGTCCACAGAGAGCCTGAGATTCGAAATTGCGCTTGGCCCAAGAGGTGCTGAGCTCCAGGGAAAATCTGTTCCTGCCACAGAGGGGATAGTAGGCTGGGTATTTAAGAACCGACGTTCTATCATCGTGAATGATGCAGCCAATGATCCTCGCTTTTCACCAACGGTTTCAAGAGAAATCTCTTATAGTACCAATTCTATTCTAGCGGTTCCCCTCAAGGTAAAAGATAGGACAGAAGGTGTGATAGAGCTGATCAACAAGGCTTCTCATGGCCTTTTTATCAGTGAAGACCTCGAGTGGGTAGAGCTTTTTGCAGTACAAGCTGGCATTGCCTTTGATAATGCAAGACAGTATGAGAAGACAGAACAAGAACTTACCTACCTTCAGCATAAGGTTCAGGAAGGTGAGGGATGGCATCCCCTTATTTTTTCTTCTAAGGTCATGCATGATCGGCTTGAGCTAGTCAAGCGAGTTGCTCCGAGCGATGCTTCAGTTTTGATTCTTGGAGAGAGCGGAGTTGGAAAAGAACTTATAGCCGAGCAGTTGCATCTCCTTTCAAAACGAAGCGAGAAGCCTTTTATACGTGTCAATTGTGCAGCATTGCCAGAAAGCCTTTTAGAGAGTGAGCTTTTTGGTCATGTAAAAGGAGCATTTACTGATGCTATAGAGAATAGGGCAGGGAGATTCGAAGCCGCCAATGGAGGAACTATTTTTCTCGATGAGATTGCCGAACTGCCTTTGAGGCTTCAATCAAAGCTTTTGCGAGTAATTCAACAAAAGACATTTGAGAGAATAGGCTCAAATGAGACCATTAAAGTAGATGTTCGCATAATAGCCGCCACGAATAGAGACATAGAAAAATTAGTACAGAATCAGGAATTTCGAAGCGATCTTTATTATCGCTTGAATGTATTGCCTATACAA
>DMNL01000058.1 GCA_003452735.1 Spirochaetaceae bacterium | reverse complement strand
GGCATCAATGGTGGTATCACAAATGGCAATGATATCGTGCTTCGAATTGCAGTCAAGCCCACATCTTCAATCGCATCTGCACAGCACACTCTCGACTTTTCCTGCGATGAAATGGTTGATCTTGAAATTCAAGGAAGGCATGATGCCTGCATTGCTCTTCGAAGCGCAGTGGTCCTAGAGGCAGCAACAGCTTGTGCCCTGGCCGACCTAGCTCTTCTAGCGCGAGCAGAAATTCCGTTTGCATGCAATATTCCATGGAGGAAATCATGAATCTCGATGATATTCGAAGCGACATCGATCGCATAGATGCGAAAATACTGTCGCTCTTAAACGAGCGAATGGAAAAATCCCTCTTAGCAAGGCGCTTTAAGGCTACAGCCTTTGATCCTGTGCGCGAGCAGATTGTCCAAGAAAAAGTGAGACGCTCTAGTCAATGTCTGCTAGACCCTCATTTTTCAGTCCACCTCTATGAACAGATAATAGCGGAATGCCGACGTCTTCAGGACGCAGGGCTTAAGACCGTAGCATTTCAAGGCGAACATGGAGCTTATTCGGAAGTTGCCCTGCGATTGCTCATGCCAGAGGCAGCAACTATACCATGTCTCGAATTCTCAGATGTATTCGATGGTGTCGAGAAAGGCATTTACGACTATGGCATCGTTCCTGTTGAAAATACCCTTGGAGGCATAGTTGGTCCTGTAAACTCTATTCTCATATATACACACCTAAAAATAGTAGCAGCTATCGACTTGCCCATTCGCCACTGTCTGCTCACAATTCCTGGAGCTGACCATCGCGAGCTTAGGATAGCCCGATCTCATACACAGGCCCTTACACAATGTCGTAACTTTCTGTTAAGGAATCATTTGGATCCGGAGCCCTTTTACGATACGGCAGGTGCAGCAAAGGCCCTTGCGGAAAACAGGCCTAAAGGCGTATCTGTTGTGGCAAGCAAGTTTGCATCGGATCTCTATGGCCTGGAGATTATCAAAGAGGATATTCAAGATTCTCCCCATAATAGAACGCGCTTTTTTATTATCGCGACAGAGGATAACGGGGTCGAGGGAGACAAGTGTTCTGCTGTTTTTACCGCTGGAAACAAAGCTGGAGCCCTGTTTTCTGTGCTAGAGGTATTCGCTGAAGAAAATATAAACCTTACAAGAATAGAATCGGTGCCCGATGTTCCAGAAAAGTATGCTATATTCATCGACTTCGAAGGTTCATTATCCTCTGCTCCCGTGCAACGAGCACTTGAAAAGGTTCCAAAGATAGCCGAAGGTTTTAAAATTCTGGGATGCTATCATGAAATGAGGGTAGAATCATGAGAATTGCTATACTTGGCGCTGGCCGAATGGGTGCATGGCTCACGGAGGAGCTATGCTGGAACAATGAAGTCATGGTTCATGACAGTGATCTCTTGAAGATGAAATATTTCATCAAGGTGCACCGTGCACTATCCATCGAGGAATTTGCCGATTTCAAGCCTGAGCTTTTTATAAACTGCGTACCTCTCGGTTTGACACTTGAGGCCTTTGATACGGTTCTTCCATATTTGCCTTCTCAATGTATCATCAGCGATATAGCAAGCGTAAAAACAGGCTTTAAGGAATATTACGAAAACTGTGGACATCCTTTTGTCTCTAGCCATCCAATGTTTGGCCCAACCCTAGCAAATATTAGGGACCTTCACGAAGAGAGCGCAATCATCATTTCAGAATCGAGCAAAGAAGGCGCCGATTTCTTTCGTCGATTCTATTCAAGCTTAAAGATTTGCATCTTCGAGTATAGTTTTGAAGAACATGACAAGACTGTCGCCTATTCGTTGGCTACACCTTTTGCTTCAACAATGGTATTCGCAGCCTGTATGAAAAAGCAGGATGCACCAGGAACGAACTTCAAACGACACTTAGCCGTTGCAAAAGGCTTGTTATCAGAAGACGATCGCCTTCTTACAGAGATTATGTTCAACCCCTATACCATACGCCAGCTGGAGCTCATAAACTCTAAATTAGCTTATATGACTCATATAATTCGACAACGAGATTATGATGAAATGAAGAAGTTCCTTGATAAACTGCGCGCTAATATAG
Source organism: Spirochaetaceae bacterium (assembly GCA_003452735.1). Classification (GTDB taxonomy): domain Bacteria; phylum Spirochaetota; class Spirochaetia; order Treponematales; family Rectinemataceae; genus Rectinema. The sequence goes on along the minus strand of DMNL01000058.1, from coordinate 1,272 downwards.
GACAATAGAATAGAAGGCTTGAATCTTTTACTGCCGAGTCTCAGATATTTATCGAACCAATATTTATTGGACTTTTAAGATTTTTTCAAGCTATAATCAAGAAACCAATATAGAAGAAAGATCTTCAAAAAAGCCTGGCCAGGACTTAGATACACACTCAGCTCCTTCGATGTATACTTCGCCACTTGACACGAGCGCTGCGATGGAGGCTGCCATGGCAATACGATGATCTCCAAATGATTCAATAGTAGCAGCATGAATAGAGCCACCTTCTATGTACATCGCATCGTCTTGCAATGTTACCTCTGCACCTAGCTTCCGAAAGGTTTTGCACAATGCTGCCGAGCGATCGCTTTCCTTGGATAAAAGCCTCCTTGTTCCTCTAATGCAAGATCTGCCATGAATGGCAGACGCCATAGCAACTAAAGGAGGAAAAAGGTCTGGGCAATCGGTTGCATCGAAATCAAAGGGAACAAGGTTGGCAGCTCTTACAATGCAGTCAGAGCCTTCGAATTGCACTTGCGCTCCAGCTTTGGTTAGAACATCCACAATAGCACGATCAGGTTGTGTTGATTCTTGACGTAAACCCTGGATTCTTAGGCCATCTTCCCTTCCTGAAATTGCAGCGCTTACGGCCAGGAAAGCACCGGCACTCCAATCGCCTTCGATAGCAAGATCGGCTGCCTTGTAGACCTGATATCCTGGTACTAAAAACCTAGAACCATTTGCTTCTCGTTTTATTTCGACCCCAAATTCTGCACACATTTCAATAGTGAGATCGAGGTATCCCGAGCTCACAAGATTATCTACAATCAGCTCTGAATCACCATCTAAAAGAGGCAAAGCAATAAGAAGGCCCGTAATGAATTGAGAGCTACCTAAGGCATTTACCCTTCCTTCCAAGGGCCGAAGGGGACCTCGAATACGAATAGGTTGAACTCCACCTCTCGATACGCAAAAAATGCCAAGGCTCTTTAGAGACTCCTCGACCATATTCATCGGCCGACTCGAAAGAGAACCTTCGCCCTGAAGCTCTACCTCTTTGTCCAATAAAGCAACAATGGGAGAGAACATTCTCATGCAGAGCCCTGACTCTCCACATGGAAGGATTAGTGGTGAGTACGATTGAAATCTCTGATCTTGCAAGCTTGGATAGGATACTTTCTTCGATAAAATAGTCGATTCGACTTCAGTATCTTTATGAAATAGAGCCGATCCTTCAATTTCAAGGATTCCTTTTTCTTCCTGAACCCTTGCCCCCAGCTCTTTTGC
>DMNL01000017.1 GCA_003452735.1 Spirochaetaceae bacterium | reverse complement strand
ATGATAGGAGTCGCAGGCTATGTCCCCCGTATGGCCGCCTGCTATCTTATCTGGCGTGTGAGAAAAAGTATCCCATATAGAAGGCCCTTTTCCATCTTCTTTTGCAGCACCTTCTATTTGATAGCACGATGTCGAACAACCCCACACAAAATCCTGAGGGAACCCATCCTCTCGCTTCATGCTCACTCCTTATTCTTGATTAGGGTTTTATCCCTTTATGGCACCAGCGGCCACACCTTTAGTAATTTGCTTTCTAAAAATTATATAGAACGCCAGCATCGGTACCATTCCGATGGTAAGCGCTGCGAACTGCTTGCCATAGTCAGAGGAAAGAGAACCAGAGAATTTATAGATACCTAGGGGAAGCGATTTGAGCTCGGTCTTGGATACCAAAATATTGATTAAAGCAAACTCATTCCATGTATTTGTAATATTTAGTATTGCAAGAGTAGTAGCAACTGGCACGCTCATCGGCACAATAATGCTCAAAAATATTCTAAAAAAACCAGCTCCATCGATGCGAGCCGATTCCACTACGGCACTTGGAATTGCTCTAATGTATTCAGTGGACAGATATATCCCAATTGGCAACCCAGCTCCAATATAGACAAGAAGCACCGCAAAGCGCGTGTTATATATGCCTAACAAATTCACTTCGAGAAAAAGAGGGATCATCAGTGTCTGGGTTGTCAACAAAATTCCCATTATAAAACTGTTATAGATAGGCTTGGTTGCCTTGGACTTGAGTTTGGCAAATGCAAATCCTGCCAAAAGTGAAAGAAAGATGATGCCCACAGTCGCTCCAAGAGTATAAAGAATTGAATTAGGGAATAGAAGGCTAAAATCTCCTATTTGCCACGCGCCTACATAGTTCTGGAGTGTAGGAGACTTAGGCAGTGCAAGCTGGCTTACTTGAAATTCTCTCGTTGTCTTGAACGAATTCATGATGAGCCAGAAGATTGGATAGAGCGTCATAAAGGCAAAAATGCCCATAATGAGATAGACTGCGGCTTTACCGATTATGGATAGGATTTTCTTGGATTTTGATTCCTTGATCATCTCGGGCATTGCTCATTCCTCCTTTCCGCCGTAGCGCTTTTCTACTGCTTTTGTAAGAAGGATTAGCCCAAAACTGATCAAGACCATTATAAGCGAAATGGCATTGGCGAGCGGAAAGTTGGGCCTACCCAAAAACGCATTGTTATACATATAAATAGAGAGTATCTCAGTAACGCGTGAAGGTCCTCCGCCAGTCATTGCAAAGACAAGAGCAAAACTGGAAAGCGATCCTGAAATGGCCAAAATCGCTGCATTTACGATTGTCCCCGATAATGCAGGCAAAATGATATATCGCATAACCTGCCCTTCATTTGCTCCATCGATTCTAGCCGACTCTACGATTTGCACATCAATCTTCTGCATATTTGCTAAGAAAAGGATGAGATACATTCCTGTGTACATCCACAAAATAACAAAGAGAATTGGAAGCATGGCGATATTTGATTTTGTTAAGAAAGTGGGACTCCATTTCTGCACGAAGAGGTTACCCAGCGCATTATAAACCTCCTCAATTGGTTCGCCATGGAATGAAGATAATAAATCGCGAAGGTCAATCAGAGGATCAGAAAATATCGCTTGTCCAGAAGGCCCTACGAGATCCAGTATTTTCTGGATTACATCATCCGAGAGAGAAAAACCACCAGCAGCATTGAATATGCCTCTAACCTGGTTTTGAAATTCTCTGACCCTTATCGAATTTATCACCTCGGCGATCGGCCCATGCGGAGAAAAAATCGTTTGCCACAAAAGGCCAACCACAATGACAGAGATGATATTAGGCACATAAAGCACACCTTGCCAAAATTCAGGTGCCTTTACAATTCTAGCATAGATGAAATAAGCAAAGATGAATCCCAGCGGAAGCTGACCAAAGACAGAAACAAGCACTATATAGATATTATTCTTGAGAGCATTCCAAAACCATGGATCGCGGAATACGCGCAAATAGGCATCAAATCCAGCGAATCCCCATTTCTCGCCTCCAAACATCTTGCCGCCAGAATAATTCGATACCGATAACACGATAGAGAGAACAATAGGGAATGCCATGACCAAGAGATAGATAGTGAAAGCGGGCAGAATCATAGCCCAGTAAGCCCGTTTTTCTTCTATATAGGATTTGCTCGAATAGGTCATAAAGACTCCCCAAAAAGGAGCGGAAAGCGTAGAAGACACAGAGGCTCCTCCATGCCAAGGTATCTACGCTTCCCGACCCCTACTTTTTCGATAGTTCTACTTTGCGGAAGCTTTCCAGGTCTCGAAAGCCTTTTGAACATCCGCCGCTACTTTCTCCGGGGTTGCTGTTCCAAGGCCGATAGCAATGAGGCCATCGTTGAGAACATTATAGACAGCTGGATCGAACATGCCATCGAATACATAGCAAACCTTGGGATTATCGGCATAGAACTGCGGTACCTTTGCGACAAGGGGTTCGACATTCGCCTTTACATTTTTTCGCGTTGGCACATATGATCCTGTGCTATAGCGAATCGATTGTACTTCTTCAGAATAGAGGTATTTGAATAACTTGACCGCTGCTTTCTCCTTTGCTGAACCAGAAGGAATGGATGCTGAAATCGCCCAACCAGTGCCTGCAATTCCAGATAGAACGCCTGGATTTACTTCTCCAGGGATAGCTGGGAATGGGAGGAGCACAAAATCTTTCTCTTGTGCAGCTGGCGGAATTAGAGCCTTGCCTGAAGCCTTATCGGTAATGTAAGCGCCTGCTCTCCAGTCGCCATCGATATATATCGCTGCTTTTCCAGATACAAAGAGCCCAGGCCCCTCACCATAACCTACCTGATTGTCTTCGCGCGCCATGATCCCATCTTTATATAGATTATCGATGACCTTTAGCGAATCTACAAAGGGTTTGTCTGTGAATTTGGCTTTACCAGCGAGGATAGCATCGACAAAGTCATCGCCAGCCATACGCCCAAGCACAGTAGAGAATAGGCAGGATTGCATCGGCCAACCATCCTTGTTTGGCAGCATTATCACATTGATACCCTTGGCTTTGAGCTTCCATACCATCCTCTTGAGATCATCATAGGTCTTTGGCAAATCGAAGCCATTATCTGTGAGCAATTTTTTATTGACAAACATAACAGATGTATAGGTGAAAGCCTGTGGCAGCATGGCAAGATATTTACCAAGTTGGTTGTTGGGATCGGTGGCTGCACCGGAAAAATCCTTTAGGTAATCCGGGCCTAGTAGCTTGGATAAATCCTTGGCGAGCTTTTTCTCATGGATAATTGCACTTCGAGAAGTAGGCCAAACATAGAATACATCAGGAAGTGTGCCAGCGGCCGCATACACCTGTAGCTTCTGATGATATGGCTCGCTGAATAGAACCTCGATATTCAATTTAATATCCGGATTCTCCTTCTGGAATTTCTCCCAGATTGCCACATCTTCCTGATATCCTGCTTGGTCGGCTTGCTGGTAGTTGAGTACATTCAATGTGACCTTTTCCTGCGCTACGACCGCGCCTAGCACCATCATAAGTGTTAGGAACACGAGTAAGGCTTTTTTCATAAGAACCTCCTTATACTGGGCAATTCTGCCCTTGTTCCGATATGAAAAGGCATATCAGCCTTTTTACCCTTGATAGCTCAACGCCTACTAGGAGATTCGCTTCATCTTATCTGAAGAATTAGTTGAAACGAGTCCTGGCAATCGCTGCTCCGATAATAAGCGTTCAAAAACCATCCCAGCAGCGCCAAAGGCAACTGCTTTTTCGCCAAAGCTCGAATAGCGAATCTTTACATCCTTTGGCGAAGGATACATCCAGTTTTCTTCGAGCCTACAGCGTAAAATTGCGGGCAGGTCTACATCGAGCGCTTCTATGTTTCCACCAATAATGACTTGCTGAAAATCCATGGTATTTATAATCATAGCCATGTTCCGCGCGAGTTCATCCACGGCTCTATCGAGTAGAGATCTATCGAACCTCAAAAGCATGAGTTGATCTCGACTCAAAGAGAATTGGAGATTTCCTGGCCCATTGCAGAAAGCGCTTCGGAATTCACCAGTGTAACCATGAGCGCCTGTGTGGACTTTTCCTGCAAGAACGACCCCAAAGCCAACCCCGATCCCTCCATATTTCAAAAGAGAAGTCTCATCCTTTCTGTATTCCACAAGCGCAAAGAGAAAATCTCTAAGCTCTTCAACTCTATTAAAAGCAAGCTCGCCCCAGGCACAACAGTTTGCATCATTCTCGATAAAACAGGGGACATCCAATTTCCCTGCAATGACTTTGGAAAAATCCAGTGTTTTATCGATACC
>DMNL01000140.1 GCA_003452735.1 Spirochaetaceae bacterium | reverse complement strand
CCGATAGACGAAGGGGCCTCGGTCATCCAGGTAAAGCAATAACGCATGCTGATGGCAACCAAGATGGCTCAGCAGAATAAGACAGCGCTTCGTCTGATTCTGCAAATGTAACTCCCTGGACAAAAATAAATTCCCCAGGAGGGATTCGAACCCCCACAAGCAGATCCAGAGTCTGCTGTGCTACCATTACACAACCGGGGAATGACGACCTGTACCTTAGTGATTTTTATAGTTTTGGTCAAGAGTTTCTGTACTATAAGCCTTTCAAATCAGCGCGATGGATATCATACAACTCGAGTTGAGGCCTCTCTTCGCCGTTCCAATAATTTGTAGTGACTTTGTATATAATATCGATTCTATCGTTGTTTCTGAATGAAAAATCTCGTTCGAGCCTTTGTGCTCCATCCCAGAGCATGGCAGGCCATTTGTATGTGCCGAAGTCCAGCGTCAGCTTGAGATGGCTTTTGCCATTTTTCCCGACTATCTGAGCATCAACCATTGAGACGTTCCTCGAACAGAAGACAAGAGGTTTGCTCTCTTCTCCGATTGGCTCGAATTGACGGCATAGCTGTAGCAAATCTGGAGTAACAAAAGAATGTGGGAGTTCGGCATCTATCGAAAGCTCCGATTCTTCCGTTATGAGCTCTGTATGCGCCATGAATTGAGCAATCCGTTCAAGAAAAGCCTGCCAATCGTCGGTTTTCATGGTAAAACCAGCGGCGGAGTCATGGCCTCCATAATCAAGGAAGAGATCAGAGGAAAAGGCCAAGAGCTGGGTAAGAGGAAAGGTATCCCCACTACGAATGGAACCTGTACAGGTTCCATCTGTTTTGAATACGGCGACAATCACAGGTATTTTCATGAGATTGGCCGCACGTGAGGCAAGTAGTCCCGTAATTCCACTTTTTATCTTGGAACTGCCCACTACGGCAAATTTCCCTCCGCTCTTTTTGAGGCTCTCTGCGAGCTGATCTTGAATTACTTCCCAAGCTTCCGCTCCAAGGCGCCTGCGCTCGTTGTTTGCTTGTATTAGCTGTGAAGCGGCCTCGATAGCTTCATTTGTTGTTTCGGCTTGCAGAAGATCTAGAGCTAGTTTTGGCTTGCCAAGCCTGCCAGCAGCATTGATAATGGGTGTGATCTGCCAAGCTACATCATTTGATCCGAGCGGTCTTCCAAGATTGAGTACTATCTTGAGCTCTCGGATTCCATTAGTCGGAGCAGTGTTTAGACTTTCTATTCCTTTCCGCACAATCAGTCTGTTTTCATTCTTTAGAGGCATGAGATCTGCGATTGTGCCAAGCGCAGCGAGTTGCAGCATTCTATCGCTCAGGAGGCTCTGGCTCTGAAGAGTATAGAGTAAGTACCCATTGAAAATATGTTTGAGGGTATCGATAGTGCTATAAGGACCATAGGCATACTTTTTCAGTCTAGAAATCTGAACAAGTTCTTCCAGGGAATTTGCCGACATATTGGGCCATATAGGTGTAACTACTTTCTCGAGGTCTAGTACCTCGAGTTCGACTAGGCCAGCAAAATTTTTCTTGAAGAAGGCTTCTATTGTGTCTTTATTCCATGCAACTACAATACGGCCACGAAGAAATTTTTCTAGCTTTTCGAGAGTTCCCGAGGGGAAATATCCCCTACTGTCAGAAATAATTCTTAAACGGCTTGTCTCAATAAGGTTATCGAGCCTGATCGCTTCTATCTCGAGATTGCCTTCTTTCTCAGTACTGAGCTTGTTTTTTTCTATATTTAGGCAGATTTCTTGGTGAATAGCTTGACCAGCGCGAAGAAGGGCGAGTGGTTCTTTGGGAATGCCTAAACGAGCTATGGCGAGGGCATGCGCAAGCTTTAGGGCCACACCGCATCCAGATAGATCTCTAAAAGGATATCCACAATCCGGAATCTTGGGGTTTATTATAGCTATGGCTTTTGGTGGCTCTTCTGCTTGTATGTGATGATGATCTGTGATTATGACATCGATTCCTTTTTGGCTCGCATAGAGCACTTCCTCATGATTCGAAATACCACAGTCTACTGTAACAATAAGACTCACATCTTGTTCTTCCGCAAAGTCTATCGAAGCCTTTGATAGACCATAGGGTTCCTCGCCTTCTGGAACCTTTTGAAGTACTTTCAGTCCAAAATCTCTAAGGGCTTCGGTCATGAGCACTGTCGAGGTAATACCATCTGCATCAGAATCACCAAACACAAGTACTTTTTCTTCTTCTTCTCGGGCTGTGATAATTCGGTCTACCGCATCCTCCATGTCTTTGAAGAGGAAAGGATTATGTAGCAGTTGTAGATCGCTCTCGAGATAGAACTGTATTTGTTCTGGCTCGATTATATTTCTGCGTACCAGAATAGAGGCCGTCAGAGTATCTATTTCGTAGCGCCGAGCAAGGCTGCGCACTTGAACTGGGTCTATCTCTCTTTTTATCCACTTCATGATACGGTAATTTCTTCAAGAATAAGTGATGATATTGATGGAGCGGTGTTTTCTATGGAAATGGCATTCAGAGCGAGAGGGAATGCAGCTTCTAGGCTTTGGCTGTCTTTGCCAAATAGCGTTGCGATGCGTTCGCCCTTTGATACATGGTACCCACTCTTCTTATCGAAGATAAAGCCTGCTGTGGGGCTTACGCTGTCTTCTGTTCGATTTCTTCCTACTCCGAGGTATACGCCTGCGAGCCCGATTTTGAGAGCATCGATGGAAGCGATATATCCATCTTTATCAGCTCTAATTTCCATAGAGTATTCTGAGCGCCAGGATCCTCTTTTTTTTTGCATCTCTTCTAGATTGCCACCCTGTCGTACTACATTTCGGTAGAAAAGGTTGAGTGCGGCCTTAGACTCTATGGCTTCTTCGCATAGGCTTTTGCCTTCCGAAACATCCTTTGCTTTACCACCTAGAACAAGCATCCAAGCTCCCAGCCAATATGTAAGCTCCATAACGTCTTTAGGTCCCTTACCTTCGAGACAATCCAGAGCCTCTTCGATCTCGAGAAAATTGCCCACTTTGTATCCAAGTGGTTGCGACATATTGGTTAGTACTGCAACAACTTTTTTTCCCATTTTTTTGCCTGTTGCAACAAGGCTTTTTGCAAGAGCCTTGGCATCATCATAGCCTTTCATGAATGCGCCCGAGCCACATTTTACATCGAAGACTATACCTTCTGCACCTTCTGCAACTTTCTTTGATAATATCGAAGCTGTTATAAGTGGGATGGACTCGATTGTTCCGGTTACATCCCTAAGTGCATATAGCTTTTTATCGGCTGGAACGATATGCGCAGTTTGACCTGTCATCGCGAAGCCTTCTTCCAGTAGGCCTTTTCGAAATTCTGCAGGCTCAAGATCAGTTATATATCCAGGGATGGATTCGAGCTTGTCGAGAGTTCCTCCTGTATGTCCAAGAGCTCTGCCTGACATCATAGGCACTCTTACTCCACATGCTGCAACTATTGGAGCAAGCGGTAGCGATATCTTATCGCCAACTCCACCTGTCGAATGCTTATCTATAAAAGGCCCTGGGATTCCGGAAAGATCCATTCTTTCCCCCGAATCGAGCATAGCTTGGGTAAGGGCAGCGGTCTCCTGCGCTGACATGCCTTGAAAGAATATCGCCATCAATAGAGCAGAAACTTGATAATCTGGTATCTCGCCCTTTACATATCCTTCGATAAAAAAGCGGATCTCTTTTTCATCGAGGGATTCGCCATGACGTTTCTTAATAATGATATCTACAGCTCTCATTAAGATGTTCTCCAGAATCTGCTTTATTAATATGCGAATATTGAAAACTATTTTACTTCAAATTTAAGTTCCATAAAAGGTCTCACCAAAAACCCGAAGACTCTGCAGAGGGCCTTCCGCGGCAGATTCGGCAAGTGATTCGATTATTGCAATTATCTCAGGACGCAAAGACGCAGATTTCAATAGAGGCAAGGCCTCGCTGTAGGATAGCTTTGTAATGCTACGAAGACATGTAAGAACCTTCTCATCAAAAGGAAGCATCGCCGAGGTTGAAAGTCCCATCTGTCTGAATTCTTCCGCACAGTTATGACAAAGAAAGGAGCTTTCATTTATCAAAAGTTTTCCTGGCAGGGAATTCTTCTCAGAAAAAGATCTACCACATCTCTCGCAGCTTAAAAGATCAGGAATTAAGCCAAGTGGGGAAAGAGCATTCCAGAAAAAGGCCGATAAGACTAATAGTGCTTCTGATTCATCTACATTGGCGAGCTCACGAAGGAGTGCGGTAATCATAGATAGAGCTTGTGGGTATTCGCCGCCGAAGGCTGAAGTTCGTATCAAGAATTCAGATGCTGCGCATGCCGATTGCATATGCGAAAAGCTCTTATTAATACCATCGAAGACTTCAAAAACATTCGCACCTGTTAGTTTTATAAATTCCCGCCGTGTATCATGATATACTTCAACATCAGCGACTATGAAAGGCAAAGCGGCTGAACGGAGAGAGCTTTTTGGCCCTCCGAACATAAAAAGCGATAGTAGCCCTTCATTGCATAGAAAGGTTAGAATCCTATCGCCCCGGGCCGTGTCCTTTGCATGGAGAAAAAGGCCTCTGTATCGTTCATTTCTCTGAGCCATCGATCAATCATCGTCCACAATCCACCAATGGAAGCCATCGGAGTAGCCAGCAGTACGGCTCTTGCGCCATTCTGCAATGCGCTTTAATTCCTTCTTTTTATAGGACTTACCCCATAGATAAGCGCTCAAGAATCCTCCTATATGTGCAAAATAGGCTGTGCCTCCATTCTGAATGGCTGTAAGGCCGCTCAATCCGCCTAAGATTTGCATTAAGAACCATGTTACAATAACGAACCAGGCAGAAAATGTGGTCGGTATGAAATAAAACAGAAGCACGACAACTCTATTGCCGGGAAACAATACCAGATATGTAGCGAGCACTCCTGAGATTGCGGCAGAGGCACCGACGAGGGGCATTTGTAGCGCAGCGCCTCCTGCAAGAGCTGCTAGTAATATCTGCAACAGCATTCCTATAGTTCCAGAGATCAAATAAAGGAGAATATATCGGAGCTTACCTATTCTACATTCGACATTATCGCCGAATATTCCAAGAAACATCATATTCCCAATCAAATGTGCAAACCCCGCATGGGTGAACTGACTTGTTATTAAAGTGAACAATCGTCTTCCCGACAGGATCTCCTCTGGAATTGCTGCAAGCGCTAGAGTTACATAATCGTCTAAGCCAAATTTCTGTATGAAAATGAAAACCAATATATTGAGAGCAATGAGAATCCAGTTTATGACAGCATTGCCGCGACGGCAAGTATTATCATCTCCAATTGGAATCATAGAAGCTCCTCATTAAAAGCACTATATCTAGAATAGCATATTATCTGCTGATAGGCTAGTTTTTTGCTTCGCTTGTCGCAAATATACAATTCATGATACAAAAGAAACACATGATTAGCGCCTTGCTCTTCGATCTCGATAACACTCTGTATTCCGAAGCTACGGGCTTGGAAAACGGAGTCTCACAGAGGATAAATCATTTTATTGCCGATTTTTTTAGACTCTCTATTCCTGAAGCGATCAGGTTTAGGCGTGAGCACGCAAAAGCATATGGCACTACTCTAGAGTGGCTCATGCGAGACTATGGATTTCAAGAGCCAGAAAAATACTTTAGGACTATTCATCCGGAGGATGAAGCAGATTGTCTCAATCCAGATATGGTTCTAAAGCTAATGTTGAACAAGATACCTATACCAAAGGCTGTCTTGACCAATGCTCCCATGGAGCATGCGATCAGAATTCTGGATAAGTTGGGTATCATGGAATGTTTCTCTGGTATTTACGATATCTGGTTCAACAATCTTATTGGCAAACCCAATTCAGACTCCTACATAAATGTTTTAGAAGCTGCAGGATTCGATCGAGAACAAACACTTTTTATTGATGATCTTCCAAAGTATGTAAAAGGCTATGTCGATATCGGAGGACCAGCAGTTCTAAAAGATGAAATGGATCGTTTTGCAGATCTTCCTTTTAGGCGCCTAAAAACGATTTACGAGCTCGACAAAGTTCTAGACGAATTCAATTCTTCTTATATGTAAAACTTTGCTATTATTCTCTTTCAGCCAAGATAAGCGAAATAAGAGTGACTAGATAAGGTAAGGCAAGGACAAGCAAGGGCGGTATTGAAGAGAATCCCTGGATATAATTAGAAAGGCTCTCGGCAAAAGCGAAAAGGAGACAGGATGCAGCTATCCAAAGAGGCTTTTTTCTACCAAGGTATATAGCCACCAGTGCGATCCAGCCACGCCCTGAGATAATGTTTGGCACAAATGCAGAAATAGACAAGCCCAAAGCATATCCGCCTAATCCGCTACCCACCCCAGACCAGAGGAAAGCCTGCATATGTATCCGATCTGGAGAAAAGCCAAGAGCTGAAACCGCCTGAGGGTTGGAGCCTGTTGCACGAATTTTTAAGCCATGCTTAGTATTTTTTATTATGAAAGCCGAAGTCAAAACCCATAGCCATGCAAATATAGTGATCATCGAGTGAGAAAAGAAAATGGGGCCTATTAAAGGAAGTCGCGATATAAATCTTGGGAATAGATGATTATCGACCGAGATGTTGAACGCCACGACCGCTTTTGTGTGGTACCAGGATTGAGACAAAACTGCCGTTATGCCCTGAGCAAGCAGATTGATTGCTAGGCCTGTAATAAATAGATTTGTTCGAAACTTGTTGATCATTAAGCCCATCAACATTGAAGCAAGCGAGGCTGAGAGGATCGCTGCAAGAGCTCCAAAAAAGATATTACTTGTCAAACCAGCAGCTGCCATGCCAAAAAACGCACCGATAGCCATAAGTCCTTCTAGTGCTATGTTGAGCATGCCGGAAAGCTCTGAAAAAAGGCCTCCAATCGAAGCGAAAAGCAGGGGTGTTGCCGCGGCTATTGTATATTTCAAAAAGTCTATTAGGACTATAGGTGAGAAGTTCATTATTGTCTTTGCCTCTGCCACAATTTAGGCATTACCTGCGCTGTAATAAAGAGCATCGCAGTTGCCTGGAGCATAGAAATAATCTCCGAAGGAACTCCCGATCCAATCATGACATGGTCGGAACCTGCTTTTAGAAATGCAATAAAAAGAGCAGCTGGCAATATGGCAGTTTCTCTGCCCTGCGCAAGGAGAGCAACTGAGATTGCACTCCAGCCAAGACCTGAAGAAAAACCCCGCATGACCCGACCTTGTGGCCCGATCACAAGAAGAGCGCCCGATAGTCCATACATGCCGCCAGAGATGGCCATAGCTGCGATATTGTAAGCTCGAACGGAAATGCCACAATATCGTGCAAATTCCTCGTTTTCTCCGCAAACCCTCAATTCGAAACCCATCTTGGATTTTTTGGATAAGATATGAAAAAACAAGACGAGAAAGAGGGCAAGCCATATAGAGATATCTAGTTTAGAAGGAGAAAAGATTCTTGGCAGAAGGAAAACAGAAGGAATCTGGGCCGTGGTTTGAAAATTGCTTGTGCTGTCTTGAAGCGGGCCGGTGATGAAGAAATCGCTTATATTTATAATGATTGCTGAGATAAGATAGGACGATATCATCTCGGAAATCCGCCAATATGCTTTTAGAAGCCCAGATATTGTACCGATAATGGCTCCTATAAAGGCCCCGATAAAAGCGACCAGAATCCACACTGTGCCTGGACCGAATGCTTCAGGAGCATGCAGCGCTAGAACTCCCCCTGCGAGAGCTCCTGCATAAATCTGGCCCTCACCTCCTAGATTAAAATTCTTAGATCGAAAGGCAATAGAGACACCAATGCCACTAATTATAAGAGGCACAGTATCGGCAATGTAGTTTCCAAAAAAATATCGGCTCGAGAAGGGCTCTACAAAAAACTGCCATAACGCAGATCTAAAGTCCTCAGCAAACAATAAAAGCACGGTTGCCGCAAGAATAATAGAAAAAGCAGCTGCCATAAGAACTCTAAACGTAGCCGAAAATGCCCTTTGATTTCTCATCCATGAATCCTGTTACCAAGAAGGTATTCACCGATAATGGCTCTATTGAGTAGACTGCTATTTTTTTGATACAAAACTCGTCTGCCTCGAGAGAGTACCATGATATGATCTGACAATTCGAGTATTTCGTCGATATTCGAGGATAGAAGAAGAATCGCCGTCCCCTCTTCTTTTGCTAGGCGAATTCTTCTGCAAGTCTGTTCAGCCGAACGAATATCTAGACTCCAGGTCGGTTCGCATAGAATAAAAAGTTTAGGGAAGTCTCGAGAAAAAAGGCGAGCAATGGCCAATTTTTGAATATTGCCACCAGAGAGCTCACCTGCAGGTTGATCGGGGAGGGCATTTATCTCGAAGGAACGAATCGCATCTAAAATTGCTTGTTGTGCAGCATTTTCTAGAATCCAGCCTTTGGGGAAAAAGTCATGTCTCGAAAGAGCTATGAAATTATCTCGTACGGAAAGAGAAGAGGCGAGTCCTCTTTTTATGCGATCCGATGGTAGGTAGGCAATAAGTCCCTTTTGAAACAAACTTTGATATCTTCGATAATTATGGGGCTCTATATGATGACCATCGAAGATAAAAGTTCCAAAAGATGGTGATTGAAATGCAGCAAGTGCATTTTCGAGATCATCTAGACCATTGCCGCTCAATGCACAAATGCCTAGGATTTCGCCGGCATGTACCTCGAAGGATATATCTGAAAGGCCAATTCCATAATATCGAGGACGACGAACGGTCATTCCATCGACACCCAATACTAAAGGATTTTTTTGAGACCTCTCTATTTTAGACTTATCTATTTGAGACTTCTCTATAGGTTCTTGTTTTTCTTCGATTGAACCTTCTCCCATGATAAGCGATGTAAGTTTTTGAAGGGTGGTCGCAGATATATCATAGGTTCCTATTGTCCTTCCCTGACGCATTATGGTTACCCTATCAGCTATCTGCATTACCTCATGGATTTTGTGAGTAACGAGGATAATAGTGTGACCCAAGCGCCTTATATCGGATAGTTTTTCAAAGAGTACCCTTGTCTCTTGTTCTGTGAGTACAGAACTGGGTTCATCGAGAATTAAGATCTTTGCATGGCGCGCAAGTTGGCGCAATATTTCGATCTGCTGACGAGCACCGATGCTCAAGGAAGCAGCAGGCGCCGATGGATCGATGGCAAATCCATATTCTGTAGCAAGCTGCTGAGCTCTGGTATTTAGCTCCTGCGAGTCAACAATGCCTGCTAATCTGGAAATCTTATTGTTTCGAATAGGCTCTATGCCAAAGAAAATGTTCTCTGCAGCACTCAACTCATCGAATATCAGGAAATGCTGTTGAACCATGCCAATTCCAAGGGCCTGAGCCTTGCTAGGCGATTCGATTTTTACAAGCCTTCCTTCGATTTCAATGCTTCCTTCATCAGGAAGATCAAGGCCAGCTAATATCTTCATTAGAGTAGTTTTACCTGCTCCATTTTCTCCAACGATGGCATGAATACTGCCTTTTTCGACCTCGAGCGAAGCACCATCATTTGCGTGGACTCCTCTAGGGTAATAGCGTCTGCAAATTCCCTGCATCCTTACCGCGAGCATAGGGAGCATATTACAATGAAGGAACCGCGAAGGTAAGTTGACCCGATTTGATCGATTGGATTACTGCATCGACCTTTATACGAATAGATTCTGGTACATTTTTGATATAAGAAGGATTCTTGTTCAAGAATTCTATGTATCCCTCTTTCATACCCACTATTTCGGCCTTTCCAAAGGGCAGTTTCCCTTCGATTGCTGCTTTCAAACTGCGGTAGGCGAGTTCTTCCTGATGCAGAATAGTGCATCCAAGAATATTGTCGGGAGCACGTGCAAATTCATCGTCATCGAAGAATACGAGATACTTTCCGGTCTCTTGAGCAACTCTGACAGCGCCTTGGCTTGCTGATCCACAGATTGGCAATATGATGTCTGCGCCCTGAGCATATAGACTACGACTCAATTCTGCAGCTTTAGCAGCATCGAACCAGTTTCCGAGCACACGGATGTCGAGCTGAAAAGCAGGATCAATGGCCCTAAGCCCTTTTAGAATACCAGGAATTATCATTTTTTCCATTGCCGGATAATTCTGACCTATGATCATGCCGATTTTTTTTTCCGGGTTTGTGCCTTTCATGCCAGAGGTAGAGACAAGCCCTGAAAGATATCCTGTGATATAGCCTTGCTCGAGTTGGTTGTATAGTGCGGAATATACATTGGAATTACCTATAAGATAACCATCTAGGCAGATAAACTTCTGTTTTGGGAAGAGCTTGGAAGCTTCATTCACCAGCTCTGGCATCGATGGATTGGAGGTGAGGACGATGTTAAATTTTCCAGAAGCGACGAATGAGATGAGTTTTTCTTGCCATTCGGCTTGGTTGAAACCCGCCTCTATGACTTTTATACTTGCACCTGGTGTTTCGGAGACGAGGCGTTCCGCTCCTTTTGCCATATTATCGTAGATAGGGCTTCCGTCGCGTGCGCCCGGAATAAAAACGCCTATCCGGGGGGCTTGTGCCCATAGTGCAGTACTCGCCAGAATAACGACTAGAGATGCGATCATAAATCGACGCATCGGATTCCTCCTGCTATACCCTAGAGGGCAGGAAATATGATAGAATCTTACATAGCTTAAAATCTAACGTGAGAAAATATCTCACGTTAGATTTAGTATAGCGATCTTCATAATATGTTCAAGGGGTGTACACATTGGCCGAAAAGCTTCTAAAGATCGGTGAACTTGCTTCACTTTTTGGGGTTACGGCGCGAACTATTCGCTACTATGAAGAACTTGGCCTCATAGAAGCAAGCAATCGCACTGAAGGCCTCCATAGACGCTACCCAGCTGATGCCATCGTACGATTAAAGAGGATTGAAGAACTTAAATCGCTGGATCTCACTCTCGGCCAAATCCGTGAATTCTTCATCTTATTTAGCGAAGATCCAAGTGGTGAAAAATGCCGACTTCTTCTTATACAGAGCTACGAGGACCAAAAAAAGGAAGAAGAGACTAGAATCAAAGAAGCACAGAATCGCATTGCCCAAATCGAAGCAAACATTATAACGATAAAAGAAAAAAAGTCGTTCTTTTCCTGCCCTGGTGAGGAATGCAAAGTCTGCAATTTCAATGGATTCTGTGTGGATTCAGAGCATAATTCTGATCAGGAAATGAAAGGATGAAAAAACTAGGCTTTGTTGTTCCATGTATTCTGAGAGCTATTCAGAGTATATCGTCATGCCGACAAACTAACTGCCTTTGCTTTGCAAGCTCTGCAAAAGCATAAAGTGCCTTGCTTATTCATGATATTGCATAGGAGTTGAATATTGATTCTTGCTATTGATATCGGTACCACTCGAATCAAGGCGGCCCTCTTCGACTCAGAAGGGAATAGCCTCAAATTGGAATTATTAGATCTTCCAGATGAAGGTTCTAATTCCTACCAAGAAATAGATGCACGCGTTTGGCTTAAGGCATTCTCAGAGATTATCTCTCGTTTGATATCGGCCGGAGAACAGAATGATCTCCGAGCTATTGTTATATGTGGTAATGGGCCCACTATTCTTCCTATCGATGAAAAAGGCGAGCCAATTGCCCCAGCAATCACATGGCTCGATAGGCGCGCTCAAAAAGAAGCGAAAGAGGCTTCTATTGCTTTAAATTACTCTCTCGATGCTGCCTTCAATCTTCCTAAGATCCTATGGATGAAACGGCAGACACCGAATATATACGAGAAAGCTAATCTCTTTGTATCCTGCCCAGAATTCATCGCAGGACGTCTTACCGGAGAATGGACAACCTGTCTACCAAATCAGGGCTATAAGAGGATTATATGGGATAGAAGAGCCCTTGAAATGCTTGAGCTAGATGTAGAAAAATTTCCTCGCTTTATTGGTGTTGGTGAGATAGTAGGACATATTCATGATTATGCCGCAAAGGAATTTGGTCTTCCTAAGGGCTTGCCAGTTGTTATGGCGGGACCGGATTTCATAGCCTCGCTCTTGGGTACGGCAACAGTTAAGCCAGGGAGGACCTGCGACAAAGCTGGGACTTCCGAAGGCATCAATCTTTGTTCAGAAAGAGATATCGGAGATGTAGAAGCGCTTCTTGTTATGCCTCATATCATTGTTCCGTATTTCAATATTTCGGGAGTAATATCATCGAGTGGCATAGCCCTTTCGTGGTTCAGAAGCAGATTCTTGCCCAAAGAAGATTTCGAGACGATTTATTCGCGAGTAGCCTCGACGAAACCCGGAGCAGAGGGACTTGTATTTCTTCCATATCTTGCTGGTGAACGATCGCCTCACTGGGACCCTAATGCGCGAGCCGTCTTTCTAGGGCTAGGGCTTCATCACGATCTCAATATGATGGCAAGAGCGGTACTCGAAGGCACAGCCTTTGCTATTCGAGAAGTTCTGGATGTAATGGAAAGCTCAGGAGCCTCTGTGAAAGATATGAGAGCTACAGGCACTCCCTCGCTCTCTCCCGTATGGAATCAGATCAAGGCAGATATTACTAGAAAGCGGCTTATGGTATCATCCTTCCCAGAACCCGAGCTTGCAGGTTGCCTCGCTATTGGTCGATTTGCTTTAGGTGAAGAGTCTACCCTAACTGAAGCCGCAGAAAGGGTATTCATACCAGCCGAGATCTTCGAACCTCGGAATGACACAGAATCCATGTACTGTGACCTATATGAAGTCTATATAGATAGTTATCGGCGCCTTGCAGATCTTTTTCCTGCTATTTCAGGGCTTCAAAAGAGTGCAATTGTTCAACAGGGGCCTTTTGGCAAGGGTTTTTGACAAAGGCTTTTCAAGGAAAATTAAGCTTGAATAAAGATAATAAGCCACATTCCTATGCTGACAATAATCTTCCTATTCTTGCGACAAAGTCTCTTCTGAGATAGGATATTCTATCGTGCTTATGAAAAAACAATATCATAGCCGCATTCAGTCTATTGTTCTTAGCCAGGAGGATTAAATGCCCAAGATGGATATAATCATCAATTTATCGAACCACCATATCCATGTAAATCATGAAGATCTCGAGATACTTTTTGGAAAAGGCCATGAGCTCACTAAGACTAAGGACCTTATTCAGCCGGGTCAGTTTGCTTGTGCAGAGACCGTAACGGTAAAGGGGCCAAAGGGGCAGCTCGAAGGAGTGCGAATTCTTGGCCCCGAACGCAAAGAAACTCAGTGCGAAATCCTTATGAGCGATGTTTTCAAGTTAGGCGTGCAAGGATGCCCGGTATGCGAATCAGGTCAGCTTGAAGGTAGCTTCCCCTTTGAGGTGATTGGTCCTGCTGGCTCGATAAAAAAGGAACGAGGTCTTATCATTGCAAAGCGGCATATTCATTTCGACATAGAAACAGCCAAGCATTTTGGAGTCAGTGACAAGCAGATCGTAAAACTTAAAGCAGGGGAAGAACGTGGAGCCATTCTTCTAAATGTGGTATGCAGAGTCCACCCTACTTATGCGCTAGAATGCCACATCGATTTCGACGAGGGTAATGCACTTGGCATTACAAGCGGAGCGATAGGCGAAATCGTACAGTGTTGATGTGTCGACTAGATCAAGCGCAATGGGAGTGTGAGCCTATAGATTGGAGCACCATGTGAATAAATTTATTTTGAAAGCTACGGATCTAGATGGTTACCTCATGGAAAGCGATCTCGAATACCTTTCTCGGATGAATGAGCTCTATGAGCAAGCAATGGCCTCTTTTAAGATTCTTTCCACCAGTACGTCGGAAGCTCAGAAACGCCATGAGGAAGATATTTTGATAGAGCTTTACAATCAGATGGGCAAGCTCATGCAAGAGATCTGCGCATCGGAGCCGCGCATTCAAGTCTATTCCTTTGTGTCTCCTCAGGAGACACACGGTGAAGTTTCACGATTGATTGCCAAGTTGCGAGATGTGAATACCGGGCATCAGGAGTTCGTTTACTACATTCAGCGAGCTTTCGAGCTTTTGTTTACACTGGCTTTTGGCGTAGCAGGCAAGACAAATAAGAACTACCTTATCGTGCGCACGCCCGTCAATATTCCTGTACAGAACTATGCTGTGCATAAAATACCCAATGTAGATAGCGCTGTGCACGATACGGTCATGTGTGTCATGTTGAGGGGTGCTCTCTTGCCATCGATGATACTCTCCAAGGAAATTCAGGAGTATTCTTCAACTGGCTATCTTACTCCTTTTGCGCTTTTCAAGATCAAGCGCGATGAGAGCAAGAGCGAAAACACTATGGAATATGTGCTAGATCTCGACCATTCGTATTTTGAGCTTTCTAAGCTTGATGGCAAACATCTGCTCTTTGCAGATCCCATGAACGCAACTGGCGGTTCTCTTGTCACCGTTGTGAAATATCTTCTTGAGCAGGGAGTGAGACCGGCTTCTATAAAGTTTTTCAATGTAATAAGCGCGCTGAAAGGGACTCTCCGTGTGATTCGGGCTATCGATAACATAACAGTTTATACTCTATGGATGGATCCAAGCCTCAACGAACGTGCTTATATCATGCCAGGGCTGGGCGATGCCGGTGATCGCATAAACGGCAGCGATGAGGATCTGCATCCGCGGGATATGCTAAGATTAGTCGCAGATTATGGAACCAACATCACAGGATTATATCGTTCTCAACTTCGGATAATCGAAGAGACGGTACTTAGGCACAGAACATGACAATATTTCCAGAAAGCTTTGTCGTTTTTCAAGGACAGGACTGCCTAATTCCTCGGCAAAACGCCGATAGTATGCGCTTTCTCGATGATCCTTCTCTAGCAACATCGACAAAACCTGAAGCCGTATGTTGGCCATTTTATCAGATACCACCTGATCTATTCTCTTTTACATCGGATCGCTATTCCTATTCAGCATTTGAATTCGATGAAAAGAAATATGGAGCGATCCAGATTGAAGAAAATGACGATATCATGCTCAAGCGATTAGGTATTGGCGAAGCTATTCCATTTCCTGTCCGTGAACTTGTCGTCTCTTATCCTTCAGGGTTTAGTCGATTCATGCTCATGGCCAAAGCACATAGCCAATGGGCATCGATCTCGCGATTCTGTGGAGCATGCGGGAATCTTCTTGTCGATGCAAAAGAAAATGAAGAGGTTAAAGAGCGGCTCGACGATAATGCATATGCTGCAAGATTCTGTCCGAGTTGTAAGAGAATCTTCTTTCCTCGAATGTCGCCTGCGGTCATCATACTTGTGCATAGAGAAAATTCGATTCTATTAGGGCATAATGTACGATTTCCCCGTAATAGGCACAGCTTAATTGCAGGCTTTGTGGAAATTGGAGAGACGCTCGAAGAAGCAGCCATTCGAGAGATACGCGAAGAAGCAGGGATAGAAGTGAAAAATCTACGCTATATGCGTTCTCAACCATGGCCATTCCCAGATTCTCTTATGATTGGATTCGTTGCAGAATGGGCATATGGCGAAGCACGGCCGGACAGGAATGAAATCGATCATATCGCCTGGTATAGGGCCGATGATCTGCCAGAGCTTCCATTGAAAGGAAGTATTGCTCGTTATTTAATAGACAGCTTCATAGACGGAAGTTTTTCGAAGGCCTGATCTCTTTAGTATTTGATTTTGCGCGAAATTCATCCTACACTTGTCGAATATATAGGAGCAAATTATGAATTTTAGCTGGAAAATCGTTATCGATGCAGGACTCATTTCCTTTGCTCTAGTGATTGCTACTTTCTTGAGGTCTAAGATCCGTTTTCTTCAGAAGTATCTCGTGCCAAATGCTTTGACGGCTGGTTTTCTGCTTTTGCCCTTGTATAACTATTTTATGCCAGCCATCGGTTATGAGACGAACAGACTTGGAGATCTTGTCTATCATTTGCTAAACCTCTCTTTTATAAGCATGTCTCTTCGTTCTTCGCCGCCTAAGATCAAAGGTTCTCGTTCCAATGGAAGCGTGCTTGGCATGTCAGCAGTCATTCTTTTTGGATATGCTTCACAAGCGCTTCTTGGCCTTGTTCTCACCTTATTCTTCTTGCCTAATATTCACCATGCATTTGGATTGAATCTTCCCTTGGGTTTTGCCCTTGGCCCTGGACAGGCTTACGCCATAGGAAAGGGTTGGGAGTCCATGGGTTTTGAGGGAGGAGCAACCGTTGGACTTACCTTTGCGGCAATCGGCTATCTCTGGGCATGTTTTGGAGGAATGCTTCTAATCCACAAAGGCATACGTTTGGGTTGGATGAAGTCAGAGCAAGTTAGTATCATGTCTGATAAGGCTTTGTTAACTGGTATAATTCCAAATGGCACTGAAAAACCAGTGGGAGAGCGGCTAACCACAGATTCTGAAGCTATCGATTCATTTAGTTTTCATTTTGCAGTCGTAGTGTTCGTATACTTGCTCAGCTATCTAGCCTTAAGAGGGATATCCTTCCTGCTTGGATTCGCAGGAAAAGCTGGAGTAGAGCTTGCAACCAATCTTTGGGGTATTAATTTTATCTTTTCAGCAATCATAGCTATAGCAGTCAGAAAAATCATGGATTTGCTCAAAGTGGGATATGTGCTCGATGACGATGCCCTATCTAGAATTTCTGGTACTTCAGTAGACTATATGGTTGCTGGTGCTCTTGCTGCTATTTCGCTGGTATTTGTAGAGAAATATTGGTTTCCGATTCTCCTTATGTCCACATTGTGCGGATTCATGGTGTACTACACGATTCCATGGGTGAGTTCGCGGATTTTCCGAGATTTTAGATTCGAGCGAATGCTTATGCTCTATGGGGTCTCTACTGGCACGCTTTCTACCGGTTTGGCTCTTCTAAGGGTAATGGATCCCGAATTCAAGACAAAGGTAACCTCAGACTATATGCTTTCGGCTGGCCTTACCTTCGTGCTAGCTATACCATTTATTCTAGCTATCAATTTGCCAGCAAAAGCCTATACGAGCGGATCTATGGTTCCATATTGGATTTTTATGGCAATAGCTGCAGCCTATATGCTCTTTGTGTCAGTTGTGTATTGGATTCTCGCGAGAAAAAGGCGATTTGCCGCGCCTAGGGTCAATTTTTATCGCCCAGGAAAATGAGACCCAGAGATTTGATGTAACACACTGATAGCGTCAGAATATTTTCTGCCAGATGCTTTCTTATCTTTGAAGACTACGCGATAGACATTCATGCCATTATAGAACTCGAAAAAATTCCACTTGAGCACGCCCTCTCCGTCGATTTGCTCTATAGGAAAAACAATTGATTCGAGCTTGGCATTTCGAGTGTCATGGAATTCGAGACGGTCTATATAGAGTTCGATACGCCCTATGATCAAAGTCTCCATACGATCCATGCGTTTTCCGCGCTTTAGCTTGACCGGCTCGTCAAAAAAGAATGGAGCTTCAAGGTTTACTCTCTCCGGGCCTGAGAGGCATCGATATAGAAGCCTACTCTGGAAACTATTCCAGCTTACGATTGAGTCGAGAAAAGGGGCCTCGTCGAACGGGGATAAATAGCTTTCCCGATTGCCTTTAGAGCGGAGCAAGAATGAACTATCGTATTGGTATTCTATAGTAAATCCGCACTGTCTGCAGGTGAATAGATTGCCTGAGCTGTGCATGGAAGCCCTTTCTCCGCAACTAGGACAAATGTAGAGCGCTAATTCAAGGCTCTCTGCTCCCTTTGTGGTTTTGAATTGAAGGCTTTTTTGTTTACACCAAGCCGAATCATCATAGCAAAGTGCATCGTTGAGCAATCGATCTATAGTTGAGAGCTCCATTTTATGTAGCTGTTCCGGACTAAACAGAAGCGAAAACGAGACTTCAACTTTTCCTTGCCGTCGAACATGAGACCATCGAGGTTTTGCAAGATACCCGCCATTTGTCTTTACCAATACTACAGGGACTCGCAATAAGCGTAGCAATTTTGCACTGGAAAGAAAAACGGGAGCAGGAGTACCTGTCCAAGTGCTCTGACCTTCAGGGTACATTCCGACTACACTATGCTTATGCTTTACTAGATCGACGATCCAATTGACAGTCTCGATATCTGGTATAGCTTTTGATTTTGGAATACTTCCTACAAGCTTGATCAGCATAAAGCGCATGATCGGATTTCTCATATTACCATCACTGGCAACCCAGTGTATGGGAAAAGGCACGAAAGTGCTGGCGATGAAGGGATCAAGCAGCGTTGTATGATTTCCTACCATAATGAATGGAGGCTTGAGTTCTTTAAAGAGTTCGGTATTTATTGCAGTAATCCGATATTTCCACTTGAGCCAATTTCCATACGTAAACCTTAAAAGCCATGTGAAGAACTTAAAATTAGTCGGAGAGTATCGTCGGTTGAGAATCATAATTGGCAACCCTGCTCACGATCATAATCATCGATTCTCGGTATAGCAAGGTAGGTCATAAAGATAGTGTTGCATGCCTCTGGTATTTTATTAAAATCTTCCTATTAACCCCATGAAATAAATTCAATCTTGTGCTATGTATACATTGGAAGAAGAATCCAAATTAACCACTATGGAGTACGAGGAGCAGTCTATGCCTTGTAAAAAGCCCCTCTCATCGAACAATAGCTATCAAAAGGCAAGCAATGACAGTGTATCGAAGACACTAGAGCGATGGCTCGAGATTCATGAGCCTGTCGACAAAGACAAAACTAAAGAGGATCCAGAAGCAGATGACAGATTAGATTCAATTTCTGCCTACTCCAGATTTAAGCGCATGCTTCCTCAAGACGAACTAGATCTCCACGGGTTGTATGCGGAAGAAGCTCGTCAGATGATACAAACCTTTATCGCCAATAGTGCAGCCAGAGGCCTTGAAAAAGTGAGCATTATACATGGAAAGGGAAATCATTCGCAGGAAGAGCAGGTTCTAATACATATAGTTCGAGAAGAGCTTGAAAAGAATCCACAGGCAGGAGAATTTGATTTTGCAGACAGTCGGCATGGTGGCAAGGGTGCTACCTGGGTCCGCATTCGACCTCCTATTTCTCGCGATAAATAATTCGTCCTCGGTTCAAATCGTATGGCGAGAGGCCAACTTTTACTTTATCGCCTGGCACAATTCTGATATAGTGCTTGCGCATTTTCCCGGAGAGGTGCGCAAGAATAATGTGTCCATTTGCTAATTCTACGCGAAACATCGTGTTAGGAAGAGCCTCTTTTACGATGCCTTCTACCTCAATAGCTTCTTCTTTAGTCACATATACTCCTTGATAATAGGTTTTCAGGATGTCAGCCCATCATTGAGGGAATTTCCATCCGTTCTTTGCAAGACTACGGCTTGCGCAAAGGCCACAAAAGAAAACTCTTGCAGCTGCAATGCGAATGAAATAGTATGAATCAATGCATAGAATGTCAACATGAGGACATCTCTAAATATGTCTTGACATTTTTAGCAATGTGATGCATTGTGCCCATCCACTGCATACTGGTTATTTGCTATTGCCAGCAACTGATGAGGGGGAGAGAGATGGAGAATGCCTTCATCGAAAAAATGAAGAAACTCTTGCTAGCCCAGAGACAAGAGATTTTGAATACAATCGCCGAATCGAATAAGGAGCTCAGAAAAGCTCTTTCCGAGACCGATCCCAAGGATTCAGCAGATATCGCATCTGATGATATCGATAGAATCATGATCGAAGCCTTGAGTTCACAAGATCTAAAGCGCTACCAAGCAATAGAATCAGCACTCCTTCGAATCAACCAGGGTCGCTATGGCCTTTGCGCAAAGTGTGGCAAGAAAATTCCAGATGAGCGTCTAGAGGCCATTCCCTATGCCGTACTCTGCGTCGAGTGCCAAAAAAGCGACGAGCGAAAAAACCGCTGATCTATCGACGCTGGCCTTTCATTGACGCTAGAGCGGCTTCTTTCCAGACACCGGGAGCATCCATATACCACAGCGCTTTATACCCTGCTATCTCTGCAATTTCCAAGGCTTTGAGCTGACATATACCAATATGTGAAGGCGCATGTGCATCATCTCCAATGGTAATTCTTATGCCTTTCTCCTGCATTCTTTTTAATATGAAGACTGACGGATAGGGCTCGCTGCGCCTACTCCGTGTAATACCTCCTGTATTTATTTCTGCGATATAATCTTTTTCGGCAGCAAGGTCCAGAGCTTGGAATGCAGCATCCACATAGGCTCGATTTTCTTCATCGAACCAGCGTCCAGCAATATTATTTTTCTTTACTAAGTCAAAATGCCCTATTATATCGAATCCACCAACTTCTATCATTTCAGAAATATGCCGCCAATATCGCTTCCAGATTTTTCGATAATCACCATCTGGTGCCCATTCTTGGACATGAAGGGCAAATTGCTCCTCTGGTTCATCAACAGTAAATGGATATTCGCCAGGAACGGTGATATAGTGAACCGAGCCTATGCGGTAATCAAGATGCATAGGCTCGTAAGCTGGGTCGTTAGGCATTGCTATTCCCGGTGCGTATTCGGTCTCTAGACCCAAAAATATCTTCATACCTTTTGGTGCATATTCCTGTGCTAAAGAACGGATGGCAGAGACATAGGAATCAGCCTTATACCAAGGCAAATTGCAATCTGTCTCTAAGGAAATTGGCGCATGGGCGGAAAACCCTAGATGGGTGTATTGATTTTCGAATGCGGTGCGAGCCATTGTGGCTGCATCTGCCTTTCCATCGCAAAACAGTGTATGGGTATGAAAACTAAAGGCCATGCGACATACTAGCATCTTTTAATATTTTTTTTCTATGTGCTATGTGGGTGTAAGAAAATTCAATGTAAAGGCAAGCATGCTGCATTTTCGTCTATTGACGCGGTTATAGCCCTTTTTTACTATGAAAGAATGAGCGAATTTACTGCCAGGTCTGTTGCGATCTTTTTCTCGGTATATAGCAGCGGAGAAAAACTCGCTAGATCTCTTAGACAATGTTGCACTCATGTCGCTATTCTGAGCGGATATTCTGAAGAAATTTCTCGAAAATTCGATTGTATTATTACGGAGACAGGGTTGCTAAATGAAAGAGAAATCCATACTATTCTTGACTCCTCAACTGCTTTGGTGCTTATCGAAAAAGCCGTGGGAAAGATGCCGCAGGCTAAAAATGCTGAATATTCTTTAGAGCAGTTTTCTAATTGTGCTCTTCTAAGAGTTTTACCAAAAAACGCATCTAACTCAACAATTAAATGTGCCGTCTATCAGCTCTTTGCAAAGATGGATAGTATCCTTTCGTCTCAAAACACTATAGCAGCCGCGCAGAGTCAATTGCGGACACTGCTATCCTCTCTTCCGGATATTGTATATGTTCTGGACGAACAAGGCTATTTTCTCTATCTAAATGAGTCGGTTGGATTGCTTGGCTATCTGCCTTCAGAGTTGATTGGAAAGCATTTCGGCTCCATTATTCATCCAGAAGATAGGCCAAACATCTCGCGAGATCTTGTTGTGGAGAAAATAAGGCAAAATAATATAATGCCTACAAATCCTCCAAAACTCTTCGATGAACGAAGATCAGGTTCGCGCATGACAAGAGAACTCGAAGTGAGACTTCTGCACAAAGATGGCCATGTAATCTATGCAATGGTAAATGCTTATGGAGAACAAGCCTTCGATGTGCCACTCTTTTCGGATGTGGTTGGCAAAAAACTTCAGACTATCGGTGTTATTCACGATATCAGCGCAATGCATCTCTATCAAGAAAGCCTAGAGGAATCACTAGCTGCCAAGGAGAGACTTCTGCGCGAAATCCATCATAGAATAAAGTCAAATCTGCAATTGGTAGCTAGCTTGGCTCACTTAAAGCAGATTGACACTAAGGCTGCAGCGGCTATCGAGGTATTGAAAGACCTAGAAACGCAGATAAAAAGCATTGCGCTTGTACACGAAGCTCTATATCAATCGGAAAGAGTCGATCGATTGTCTGCGAGGGACTTTTTTGGACAATTCTGCCATTTCGCAGAAGAAGCTCTCGAAAGAATAGGGTCCACAGTACACATTAAAGTTTCTGCTGAGGATTATCCACTGGATCCAGATCTCCTTGTTCCTCTTTCGCTAGTCTTGCTATATCTCTTGGAAGGCGCTTATAAGGCTAGCTATGAGAGACGTGAAAAGGTGGAAGTTTATCTTTCTTTTGTGCAAAAGCAAAATGGTATGCAGATCATTGAGATAAATGGGGAGGGGATTTTTGAGAATGCAGATTCTATTGTCATGCAAGCATTGCTAAAACAAGCCCATGCAAACTTGGAAATACCCAGAGGAGAGGATAGCGGAAATTTTTGCCGGCTTATTGTGGAAACTAAGTCTAAAATGCGTGGTATATAATATATAAAAATTGTTATATTAAATATATAGAGGAGAGCTTGATGGGTCAGATTTATGATTTTGCAGTTATTGGAGCAGGTGCGGCAGGACTCTCCGCCGCTCAGTATGGAGCACGTGCCAACCTAAGTACAATTGTAATCGAAGAATTAGCCCCTGGAGGTCAGGCTCTTTTTATAGACAAATTGGAAAACTATCCTGGTATTCTGGAGCCCATTAATGGATTTGAACTTGCCGAGCGAATGCGCAAGCAGGCGGAGCAATTCGGCAGCTCTTTTATCGAAGCAAGCGCATTATCGGTGAGAAAAGCGGAAGACCGCTTTATAATCGAGACAAGCGTTGGACCTCTAGAGAGTCTCACGGTTCTTATAGCTACAGGCGCAAGACATAAGCAGCTTGGTATTCCTGGAGAACAGGAATACATAGGCAAGGGTGTTTCTTATTGTGCTACATGCGATGGTCCATTCTTCAAAGGAAAGCGCATTCTTGTGGTGGGCGGAGGCGATTCTGCCTGCGACGAAGCGATCTATCTCTCCAATCTTTCGGATAAAATCTTAATGATCCATCGTCGAGATCGGTTCAGAGCGCAAAAAGCTCTCGCTAGCCGAGTTCTCTCCAATCCTTCGATTAAAGTGCTCTTCAATACCGTTGCGAAAGAGATCAAAGGAAACTCAAAGGTCCACTCTGTTGTCCTGGAAAACACCCTTTCGCATGAATTAACCGAGGAGCCATTCGATGGAATATTCATATTTATCGGCTCTACACCTCAAACGGGCTTTCTTAAAGATATAGCTATACAATTCGATGAATCAGGCTATATCATAACCGATTGTAATATGCAGACAAGCATTACAGGTCTATTTGCTGCAGGCGATGTGAGAGCAACTCCATTTAGACAAATTGTCACCGCAGCAGCCGATGGCGCAATCGCGGCTCGATCAGCTGCCAGCTATATCGATGAGCAGAGAGGGCAGGCTTATCGATGAATAGATGAGAGGTATCGATGAAAAAATCGATGAATTTCTGTACGCTCGATTCAGTGCTCAGAATCCCGATTGACCTTGTATGCGGTCTGGATGAGGCAGGAAGAGGCCCGCTTGCTGGTCCTGTTACTGCAGCCGCCGTCATTCTACCAAAAGGCTTTCCCATTACCATGCTCGATGATTCTAAAAGAATGAGTGCTCGTCGCCGCGAAGAGGCTTATTGCATGATTGTAGAGCAAGCGCTCGACTGGGCTGTGGGATGGGCTACTGTTGAAGAAATCGAAAAGTACAACATTCTTATGGCGAGTTTGCGCGCTATGGAAAGGGCTTTTAGAGGGCTATCGCATCTTCCAGCGCTTGTTGTGGTCGATGGATTATTTGCTCCGTCCCTTAGCATGAATGGGACAAATATCGAAGCAGCGACCATGGCTAAAGCGGATGGCTTGATTCCCGCAGTAATGGCCGCTTCTATACTCGCAAAAGTAGCCAGAGATCGCATGATGGATTGCCTAGATGGCATCATGCCTGAGTATGGGTTTAAAAACAATAAGGGATATCCAACTAAAGAGCATCGCGCTGCCATAGAGCGCTTTGGCCCATCGCGATTCCATCGGAAGGGTTTTCACTTATTGATTCAATCCGATGCACCACTTTTTGACTCTCTGGAATCTCCAGAAGAATGAGGTTTCTTTCTAATAACAAATCGACGAGGAGCTTGCGAAGAGCTTTCCTGCAATCTCTGGCGCGCTTGTCGAGGATCCTGCCTAGGCTGAGAAGACTGTATTGCCGTTCTATCTGGTTTTGGCCTTTGACTAGCTTTTTCCATATAGCCAGCTGCGGTTCTCATTGCTCGCATGAAGCCTTCCATGTTTTCTTGGAATATCACGATTGATCGCCTATCGAAGGTTTCTGTCTCAGTAGGTTTGCTCTCTACAATGGACAGAAAAATGTCGCCATTTCTATTTTCTTTTACATTAAAAAAATAAGTTCTTCCCTCACAGATGAATCTTGTAGAGAACAGTTCGCCGCGGATACCCATTAGAACTCCTTTTATATGGAACTATCCTACATTATTTTGTCTAGGCGAAGCAAGCAGATCGGCCTTAGCGACCAATCCTTTGTGCCATGTGCGCAGCCAAGCTTCGTCGGCGTATGTTCCACCTCTTATATCTACCAAAATACGGAATACGGGCTCTGTCCCTGAAGCTCGCATCCATAGGAATGCTTTAGGTTCGCCTGCCTTATTGTAAAGTACGATTCTAAGACCTCCATTCTTGGAAGCGCCAAAGTCTGATCCAATTTCCCATTCATCAGATCCAAGAGAGGCGAAGGCCCTCCATGAGACGATGTCGAACCTTTGCTCTAGTTCTGGCTGTATTTTTGGCCAGTCCTCCAGAAAAAGTCTTTGGTAGGTATTTTTAAGTTCGATCTTATCTATGGTACGAATTTTTAGCGCAGCATTAGGTTCGAAGGCGCTCGTAGTAATCCATTGTGGTAGACTTTCTATAACATCTTCGAGATCATAGTCAGGCTGGTAGCGTTCGGGGCTGCCAATTGCCTCAAGCCAAAGATTAAAACAGGTTTCATTTTTCTGAGCGTCGCCAAGCCTTAATAATCGAATCATAGAGCCAATAGTGGATAATGGATCGCGTACCTTTGAAGGATGAGTAATATTGCCTCCATTCGAGCCTTCCCCAAGAATGCGAACCGTCCATCCTTCCAATCTAAGCCTTTCCGCGCGACAGACTACATTGGCTTCGCCTGTTTCGGTTCTAAATACTTTTGCGCCGAAGACTTCTGCTATGGCTTCAATGCGCATACTTGTTGCATCATTGACGACGATAGCGATTCGGTTTGTTTCGCCTTTCCATTTTAGATAAGCTAGCTCGGATAGGCAGGCCAAGGCAAAGACCTGCTGGGCTTCCAAAGGGATCGCTTCTCTAAGCCTATTGTTGTAATACACAAGATTGCCTCTATCTCCATCGCAATCTGGTACATAGCCAAGAGCATAGGCTGCATTTTTTTCGTGGGCAGATTGTAAAGCTTTTATGCAATCATCAAGCGATTCGTTTTCAGGTACGATTCTATGAGCAAAGATGCCAGGTTCCATATTTAGCGCTTTAGATTCGGCTCCGAGAGCAGAGAGCCAATCCAAATCGATGCTCTGTGTTCGCGCAGACCCATTGAGCTCCGCAATTATACCAAAAGGCCGCTTTTCGCAAGCATTTGCGATTTCCAAAAGTATTCTTTCTTGAGCCTCGGTTGTCTCTTCGTCGGTGAAGACACTATGTGCAAAGAGCATATAAGCCGATTGCGAATAACGTTTCCAGTGGGCAACATTCTCATAGCATTTTGTCAAAGCTCGAGCGTCGGCCTTTTCAAGTGCTATAAGCGCTAGCTCTGAAGATTCAGGATCTGATAGAAAAACCTTGAGCTCTGAGATAAGTGGTTTTATCTGTTCGCTTTTCAGCACACCTCCACAAAGGCCAAATTTGACACCATTATATCCAGGAGGATTGTGGCTAGCCGAGATATATACAAATCCATCTGAGTGGAATTCATGGTCCACATCTAAAGCCGTAGTTTGAGCAGCATATGCCGTGATTTCTGGAATTGGAACTATAAACAGATAGCGAACCTCACATCCTTCTCCAATAAGCACTCGAGCAAAAATGTCAGCGATAGTAGGGCTCGTACGCCTTGTGTCGATACCTAGGAGCACAATAGGCTTGTAGGGTCTACAATGTTCTTTAATAAATGAAGAAAAGACTATTGCCATTCCTGCCACTATTACTATATCCGCAGGGGCTAGAAGTGGCGAAAGAGAGTTATCTGGTAGCTGCTCATAATCCCAAGAGGCATACCCCGCGGCAATCTCGGGTTTAGCGAAGATCTTTCGCCATCCTGAGGCAGACAGAATTAGTTCTTGAGCAGCTAGTCTAACATCTTTAGAGGTGGGGAGCTTTTCTCTAGAGAGAGGTATCTTCCCCGGGTCCCCAATAGGCAAACCAAGAAATGGGTGGCTAATCAATGGCATGTTTTGCTCCTGGCAATATTGTAGCTGTTTTTCTCGATTCTGATAATGATAATGCCATTGATAGACAGCGTTGCAATAGAGTCATAAAACAGCCAACTTCTGTCAGGTCAGGGAAAATGCTTATTTACCTGGATTGCCTCTGGCGATATATTGATTATTGGAATGTTCGGTATCTTTAAGCATTTTTTATTTTTTATTCGCGGTGTAAAAACTTATGCTCTTGTTGGTCCTTCGGGGACAGGCAAGAGTTTCCGCGCAAAGCTCGTAGCGCAAAAATATGGCATAGAACTCATAATAGATGATGGCCTTTTAATACGTGGTGATCAGATTCTTGCAGGCCGCTCGGCAAAAAAAGATCCTACTTATCTTGGTGCCGTTAAAACTGCGCTTTTCGACGATCGAGAACATCGAGATCAGGTGGCAAAAGCTCTTCAGCGAGAAAAATTCCGGAAGATCCTAGTAATTGGCACAAGCGAGCGCATGGTGCAGAAGATTTGTGAGCGCTTGCAGTTGCCACATCCGGTCAAGGTGATAAAAATAGAGGAAATAGCCACAAAAGCCGAAATCGAAAAGGCAGTGCAGTCGCGCAAGGTTGAAGGTAAGCATGTCATTCCAGTTCCGGCTCTTGAAGTAAAGCGCAGCTATCCTTCAATATTCTATGATAGTGTAAGAGTCTTTCTAAGGCGAAGCTTTGGCGTAGGCGCGACTCTTCCCAAATTATACGAGAAGTCTGTCGTACGCCCAGAGTATGCAAAACGTGGCAGAGTAGCTATTTCAGAAGCAGCGCTTTCGCAGATGGTAGTTCACTGTGTGAGCGAATTCGATCCTAATGTCCGCATTATGCGACTCGCAATTCGCAATGATACTCAAGGTTATCGAATTACAATTATGCTCGAAGTTCCTTTTGGAACAAGGCTTCCTTCGAAAGTACATGCATTGCAGGAATATATTGTCGACAGCATCGAAAAATTTACTGGAATTCTAGTTGCAGAGGTGAATATCGTCATAGATAGACTAACCGCTCGCCCACAGAAAGGCCAGAAATGGGGCCAGGCTATTGACGGTCGTGTTTCCTCTGTGTAGTATGCGCACATATGCGGCAGTACCTTTAATGATTCTGCAGTAATCGTTTCCAAGGAGAGAAAAGGTGCCCTGTGGTAGAAAGCGAAAGCTCCAAAAGATAGCGACGCACAAGAGAAAAAAGAAAAGAAGACTGAATCGCCATAAGACCCGCAAATGATCGCGCCGCACTTATGTTCTTGAAAAGAGGCCACCCCTTACAAAAGGGCGGCCTTTTTATTTCCCGCCTTTTATTTCCGGCTTTTACTGCTATTTGAAACA